>NZ_QGAA01000026.1:0-75662 GCF_005233485.1 Pseudomonas sp. CFBP13509 | reverse complement strand
AGCATGCGTGAAGACGGCGAGCGCTGGGTGCGCAGCGGCGCCACCGCGCCCGAAGAAATCCTGCGCGTGACACGGGACGCCTGATGAATCGCTATCGCTATGAAGCCGCCGATGCCAGCGGCAAAGTCGAGGCCGGGCACCTGGAGGCCGACAGCCAGAGCGGGGCATTTGCCGTGCTGCGCAGCCGTGGCCTGACCGCGCTGCTGGTGCAGGTCGAGGGCGGTCAGCAAAGCGCCGCCGGCAGCAGCCTGTTCAGCGCCAAGCTGTCGGACAACGACCTGGCCTGGGCCACGCGGCAACTGGCGAGCCTGCTCGGCGCCAGCCTGCCCCTGGAGGCGGCATTAAGCGCCACGGTGGAACAGGCGGAGAAAAAACACATCGCCCAGACCCTGGCCGCCGTGCGTGCCGATGTACGCGGCGGCATGCGTCTGGCGGATGCCTTGGCGGCACGGCCACGGGACTTTCCGTCGATCTACCGCGCACTGATCGCGGCGGGGGAGGAGTCCGGCGACCTGGCCCAGGTGATGGAACGCCTGGCCGACTACATCGAGGAGCGCAACAACCTGCGCGGCAAGATCCTCACCGCCTTTATCTACCCCGGTGTGGTCGGGCTGGTGTCCATCGGCATCGTGATTTTTTTGCTCAGCTACGTGGTGCCCCAGGTGGTCAGCGCGTTTTCCCAGGCGCGCCAGGATCTGCCCGGGCTGACATTGGCGATGCTCAACGCCAGCGACTTTATCCGCGCGTGGGGCTGGCTGTGTTTCGGCGGGATTGTCGGTGGGCTCTGGGGCTGGCGCCTGTACCTGCGTAATCCGGTGGCGCGCTTGAACTGGCACAGCCGCGTGCTGCGCCTGCCGCTGATCGGGCGTTTTGTGCTGGGCCTGAACACCGCGCGCTTTGCCTCGACCCTGGCGATTCTCGGCGGTGCCGGGGTGCCGTTGCTGCGGGCCC
Organism: Pseudomonas sp. CFBP13509; assembly: GCF_005233485.1. Lineage (NCBI taxonomy): Bacteria > Pseudomonadati > Pseudomonadota > Gammaproteobacteria > Pseudomonadales > Pseudomonadaceae > Pseudomonas > Pseudomonas sp. CFBP13509. The sequence goes on along the minus strand of NZ_QGAA01000026.1, from coordinate 74,711 downwards.
TGGAAGCGGCGCGGCAAACCCTCTCCAATGAGCGCCTGAGCCAATGCGTCAACGATGCCACGGCCAAGGTGCGTGAGGGCGTCAACCTGGCCCCGGCACTGGCGGTGGAAAAAGTCTTCCCGCCGGTGCTGATCCACCTGATCGCCAGTGGCGAAAAAACCGGCTCGCTGCCACCGATGCTGGAGCGGGCGGCGCAGACCTTGTCGCGGGATATCGAACGGCGGGCCATGGGCATGACCGCGTTGCTGGAACCGTTGATGATCGTAGTGATGGGCGCGGTGGTGTTGGTGATTGTGATGGCGGTGCTGTTGCCGATCATCGAGATCAACCAACTGGTGACCTGAACACACCAAAAAACCAATGTGGAAGGGGGCTACACCCTGATAGCCATGGATATTTACACAACTTTCAGAGACGGGTGAGTTCCTCTGTGGTGAGCGGGCTTGCCCCGCGCCGGGCTGCGAAGCAGCCCCAGTAAAGCAGAATGCGGTGTATCAGAAACTCTGCTGAGGCTGGTTTTGGGGCAGGCCGATATCGCCGGCTCCCAACCTCGGGTTCCTCATTCCGTCACATCCAGGCCCTGCGCCACAGCCCGCGCCGCCTTGACTAAACCCACGCTGAAACCTCGCTGTCACCTGCCGCCAAACCGCTCAAAACCATGACCAAAACACCCGAGAATCTTTTTAAAAATCAAGCCCTTCCTCCCGAGGTTTTTTCCTTTTGCTGTCATCGGAAACTGCGAAATTTCCTACCCATGGCCTCACCCCTCGCCACCCCCGAGACACGGCCTGGGACCGAAGCCATGGCGTCATGCAAGAGCCATCTACCCCAACGTACAAACACGACGAAAGGAGATTCTTCATGTTTAAGCGCAACGTTCTCGCGGTATCCATGACCCTCGCCGCACTGTGCTCGGCACAGGCTGCAATGGCTGACATCAACGGCGGCGGTGCCACCCTGCCACAAGCGCTGTACCAGACCTCCGGCGTGCTGACGGCCGGTTTCGCCCAGTACATCGGTGTCGGCAGCGGCAACGGCAAGGCAGCCTTCCTGAACAATGACTACACCAAGTTCCAGGCGGGCGTGACGAACAAGAACGTGCACTGGGCCGGCAGCGACTCCAAGCTGAGCGCCACTGAGTTGTCGACCTACGCCTCTGCCAAGCAACCGACCTGGGGCAAGTTGATCCAGGTGCCATCGGTGGGGACTTCGGTTGCCATTCCTTTCAATAAAAGCGGTTCCGCCGCTGTAGACCTGAGCGTTCAAGAGTTGTGCGGCGTGTTCTCGGGCCGTATCAATACCTGGGACGGGATTTCCGGTTCTGGCCGTACCGGTCCGATCGTTGTGGTTTATCGCAGCGAAAGCAGTGGCACCACTGAGCTGTTCACCCGTTTCCTGAATGCCAAGTGCAACGCAGAAACAGGCAACTTCGCCGTCACCACCACCTTCGGCACCAGTTTCTCCGGTGGCTTGCCTGCCGGCGCCGTTGCTGCTACTGGCAGCCAAGGTGTAATGACTGCCCTGGCCGCCGGCGATGGTCGCATCACCTACATGAGCCCGGACTTCGCCGCCCCGACATTGGCCGGCCTGGACGACGCCACCAAAGTGGCTCGCGTGGGCAAAAACGTCGCCACCAACACCCAGGGCGTTTCGCCTGCCGCCGCCAACGTGTCTGCCGCCATCGGCGCAGTACCGGTACCGGCTGCCGCTGATCGTTCCAACCCGGACGCCTGGGTTCCAGTCTTCGGTCCGGACAACACCGCCGGTGTACAGCCTTACCCAACCTCGGGCTACCCGATCCTGGGCTTTACCAACCTGATCTTCAGCCAGTGCTACGCCGATGCCACCCAGACCAGCCAAGTGCGTGATTTCTTCACCAAGCACTACGGCGCCTCCAATAACAACGATGCAGCCATCACCGCCAACGCTTTCGTTCCGCTGCCAACCGCTTGGAAAGCCACCGTTCGCGCCAGCTTCCTGACCGCGAGCAACGCCCTGAGCATCGGCAACACCAACGTCTGCAACGGTATCGGTCGCCCGCTGTAACCCTCGCTTTCAACGACCTGCACCACCTGATCAGCAACGGCCTGTGCCGTTGCTGATTTTTGCGTTTGTGCGGTTTTTCGAGCCGTTAACAGCCCTATATGAACTTTGCGTGACAGAAGTTCAGTCCCGTCCCTCGCCAACCGCCTAACCCTCATACGTGAGCCTGTCTTGCTCCCTGCGTGATAACAAAGAAGGAAGATCCCCGATGGTCCGCTGCAAATCGCCGGTTAACCTGAAAGCCCAAGAAACTGTGCTGCGCCTCAAGCCCCTGGCCCAGGCCATCGCCTTGTTGATGGTGGCGGGCAATGCCCATGCGGCCACGGCGTTCAGTTCCAGCTGGTTTGCCGATAAAGGTGCGACCCAGGCGGCGACGGCGGCGCGGATCAGTGCCGGGCAGGTGCAGGGGATTCCTTCGCTGAACCAGCAGGCGCGGGTCAACCAGCAGTTGGCGCGTTCCATCAGCACTTTGAACACCAGCGTCGCGGCGATTGCGGCACAGCAGGCAGCACAAGCGGCGGGGCGTCAGGCGGCGTTTGGCCAAGTCTCGACGATTCCAGACGGCCTCGGCAAAGGTGGCCTGCAGGTGGATAACAGCCTGACCCAGGGCTGGACCAACGCCAAGGGCCCGGTGCAGACCCAGGCCGGCGGCAAGACCACGGTGACCATCGAACAGACCGCCGACAAGGCCATCCTCAATTGGGAAACCTTCAACGTCGGGCGCAACACCAGCGTCGACTTCCAGCAGCAGTCGAGCTGGGCCGTGCTCAACCGCGTCAACGACCCGAATGCGCGCCCGAGCGAAATCCAGGGCCAGATCAACGGCGCCGGTACGGTGATGATCGTGAACCGCAACGGCGTGGTGTTCAGTGGCACCAGCCAGGTCAACGTGCGCAATCTGGTGGCGGCGGCGGCGAACATCACCGATGAGCAGTTCACCCAGCGCGGTATCTACGTGGACGCCACCGGCACCCAGCCGACCTTCACTGACGCGGCCGGCAAGGTCGAGGTGCAGCGCGGCGCATTGATCCAGACCCACAACCCCGCCACCTCCACCGACGCCGGCGGCTATGCCTTGCTGCTGGGCTCGGAAGTGGAAAACGCCGGTACCCTCACTACCGCCAAGGGCCAGACCACCCTGGCCGCCGGCGACAGCTTTTACATCCGCAAGGGTGTCGGCACCACCGGCAATGACCGCTCCACCACCCGTGGCAATGAAGTGGCCACCAGCCTCAAGGCCGGCAGCAGCGCAGGCAAGGTCAGCAACACGGGCCTGATCATGGCGTCCACCGGTGACATCACCCTGACCGGGCACCAGGTGCAGCAAAATGGCGTGGCCTTGGCCAGCACGTCAGTGGACACCCGTGGCACCATCCATTTGCTAAATTCCGCTACCGACACCACCGGCAGCGTGACCCTTGGGGAGGGCAGCACCACCGCGATCCTGCTCGACAGCAGCGGCAGCACCGCGCTCAACGGCCAGAAGGACAACGGCCTGATCAAGCTCGACGGCACGCCCGCCAACCTGATCACCGGCCAGTTCAACAACCTCAGCGCCGTGGCCGACCGCACCGACCAATCACGCATCGAGATCGTCAGCGGCGGCACGGTGGACTTCCAGAAAGGCTCGATCACCCTGGCTACCGGTGGGCAGGTCGCGGTCAGTGCCACCGGGCGCAGCCTGGTACGCGACGGGGCGATGATCGATGTCTCCGGGGCGGTCGGTGTCAAGGTGTCGATGGAATCCAACAACATCAAGATCAACGTACAGGGCAACGAGCAGCGCGACGCACCGGTCAACCGTGACGATGGGCAGTTGATCAATAACGATGTGTGGGTCGACCTGCGCGAGCTGGTGTTTGTGCCCGCAGGCACCAACGGCTATGCGACGGATCGCTGGTACACCGCTGGCGGCTTGCTGGAAGTGGGCGGCTACCTGGGCACCCAAGGCCACTCGGTGGGCGAGTGGATGGCCCAGGGCGGTACCGTGACGTTTACCGGCAAGGACGTGGTGACCCAGAAGGACGCGCAGATCAACCTGTCGGGCGGCACCGTGGATGTGCAGGCCGGCTATATCCAGCAGACCTGGCTCAAGGGCCCGGATGGGCGCTTGTATGAGCTGTCCAACGCGCCGGGCGACATTCTCTATTCCGGGTTCTACAAGGGGTATGAAGACACCAGCAAGCGCTGGGGCCAGACCGATTACTACTACAACCCGATGATCGCCAAGCAGCGTCGTTATGAGAGCGGTTACACGGTGGGCCGCGATGCCGGCAAGCTGGTGATCGGTACCACCAGCGCGGTGCTCGAGGGCCAGGTGATCAGTGACGTGTTCCAGGGCGATCGCCAGACCCAGGCGCCGAACATCAACCTCGACGGTTACCAGCAGTCGCAGAAGGCCATGGCCCAGCGCGCGCAATTGATCATTGGCGGCTACACGCCTATCTACAACAAGACCACCGGCACCCTGCGCTATGCCTTGGGCGCAAACGCGGACGAGGTATTGATCGAGGGCGGTACGCAAAAAATCGCCGATGGCCTGGACCTCACCACCGCGCTGCCCGCGGACCGCCAGGGCAAGATGGTTCTCGACAGCGACCAGCTCAATGGCTATCAGTTGGGCGCGATCAAGGTCGCGGCCAAGCAGCAGGTCACCGTCAACGGAGCGCTCAAGGTGGCCGATGGCGGCGATATCACCCTGTTCGGGCCAAGGGTCGACATCAACGCCCACCTCACGGCCCACGGCGGCAGCCTCAACGCGGGCAATATCCTCAGCCAGGTCGACCCGCTTCAAGGCGGTGCGGTAGGCGACAGCATCCTCAACGGCAGCGGCACGCTGAACGTGGCCAGCGGGGTCACGCTGGATGCCACCGGGCGCTGGAACAATCTGCTGCTGGATCCGGCCAACAGCAGCGGCTTGGCCTATGTGAACGGCGGCAAGGTGTCGCTGCGCAGCACTGGCGGTGTGAACCTGGCGGCCGGCAGCGTGGTGGACACTTCCTCCGGTGGCACCCTCGGCTTGGATGGCAAGCTCAACGGTGGCAAGGGCGGCGACGTGACCTTGGCGTCTCTCGGTACCCTGGGTTTGGACGGCGAGATTCGCGGTTATGGCGTGAGCGGTGGCGGCACCCTGGCGTTGCAGGCGCGCAAAGTACAGATCGGCGACAGCGCCACGGCGCCCGATGTTGGCACCGTGCAACTGGCGGGGGATTTTTTCAACAAGGGCTTCTCGGCCTATGACATCACCGGCAATGAAGGGCTGCTGGTCACGGACGGTACCCAGGTCGACGTCACGACGCCGGTCTACCGTATTGGCGAGCAGACCTCGGCCGCTGCCACGGGCAGCGACCCGGCCACCGCCCTTGAACGCTGGACGCCGGCGCTGTACCAGGAAGACGCCGCCAAAGGCGTACTGACCCAGCGCCGTGGCGCTAGCCTGACCTTGACCGCCGGCAATCTGAATTCCACGGCGGCTGAACTGGCCACCACGGCCTTGAGCGTGGGGCAGGGCGCGGTGATCACTGTCGACCCAGGCCAGGCCATCAACCTGCGCAGCGTCGGCCAGTTGACCATGAACGGCAGCCTCAACGCCTGGGGCGGCAGCGTCAGCCTGGGCGGCCTGACGGCGACGGGCTCGGAAGCGGCCAACGCCGCCGGCCATAGCCGTTCGATCTGGGTGGGTGAAAACGCGCTGATCGACGTGGCGTCGCGTGCGGTCACGGCGGTGAGCAACCGTGGCAATGTCTACGGCCAGGTGCGCAATGGTGGCACCATCAGCATCGGCGGCGATATCAACCTGGCCACCGGCATCGCCAAGGCCAGTGACCTGTTTGTGGTGGTGCGCGACGGCGCGCGCCTGGACGCGTCCGGTGCCCAGGCGATGCTGGATGTTCCCGGCCAGGGCCGCGTGCCGATGGCCAGCAATGGCGGCAGCATCAGCTTTGCGTCGAACAACGGCCTGTACCTGGACGGCAGCTTTGTTGCCCGCGCGGGTGGCGCAGGTGCTGCGGGCGGTAGTCTGGCCCTGGCCCTGGAAAGCCCGTATTACCTCAAGGCCGGCGTCAACGACAGTGTGCTCAAGGTGCGTGAACTGGTGCTCAGCCAGACCCATCAAGCCAGCCCGACTTCCAGCCTCGAGTACGGCCATGGCCGCCTCGGCGTGGACCAGGTCAGCGCCGGCGGGTTTGACAACCTGGCGCTGCTCAGCAACGGCTTGCTGAGTTTCGACGGTGACGTGTCGTTGAACATGGGCCAGAGCCTGCGCCTGTACGGTGGCAGCTATAACCTCAGTGAAAACGCGGCGGCCAGTTCGCGGGTCAACCTGTCGGCGCCATACCTGCTGTTGGCCGGCATCCTCGCGCCGGCAGAATCCGGCAAGGAAGCCTATACCCGCGCGGTGCCGGTGTTGCCCAATCCCTCCGCGCTGGCCACGACGGCGCAGTTCAACGCCAACGCCAACCTGATCGACGTGCGTGGCAATGTGGTGTTCGGCAACAAGAGCTATCTGTTGCGGCCCGACAACAGCCAGGCCAGCCTCGAACGGCGGGGGTTTGATGATGTGCAACTGACCAGCCAGGGCGACTTGCGCTTCCTGGCGGGGGCGGGGGCAGATGTGATTGCCCAGGGCATCAGCACGCAATTAGTGACCAGTGGTGACATGACCCTGCGCGCGGCGCAGTTGTATCCGGCGACTGAGGTCGGCGCCCGGGTACTGGCGGGCTATCTGAATAATGCTGCCAGCAATGACACAGGCTTCAATTACGATCCGACACGCACCCTGACCATCGCACGCACCGCCAATAGCAATGCCGCCATGCCTTACTCGGCCTTTGGTCGTCTGCAATTGGGCGGGCCCACCATCAAGCAGGGCGGCGTGGTGCGTGCGCCACTGGGGTTGATCGAGATTGGCAACCTGGGCTCTACCAACGTGCAACTGCTGCCGGGCAGCCTCACGTCGGTGAGTGGCAAGGGCCTGGTATTGCCTTACGGCGGTACCGTGGATGGCCAGATCTACAAGTACAACGGCAAGACAGTGACGTTTATCGGCCAGGGTGGCGGCAACAGTGCGGGCAGCCTGAACGTTGGGGTGATTCTCGGTGGCCAGCAGTTGACGGTGCTGCCGCAGGCGACGGTGGATCTGTCCGGCGGTGGCGAACTGCTCGGCGCCGGATTTATTTCCGGGCGCGGGGGCTCTACCGATGCACGTTACAACCCACTGGTTCAGTTCGGTGCGAACGGCGGGTTTGTACTGCCGGGTCTGAGCACCAACCCCATCTATGCGATTGTGCCGGGCGTGCAACCGGGCTATGCCCCGGTGGCGCCGGAAGGTGGCGCGGTCGATCCGTTGATCGGCCAGCAGATCACAATCGGCGCCGGCGTGCCGGGCCTGGCGGCCGGCACCTATACCCTGATGCCGTCCACCTATGCGTTGATGCCTGGGGCTTTCCGGCTCGAGATCAACGGCCTGGCCGGGTTGGGCACCGACGGTGCGACCCAGGCGTTGCGCAATGGCTCATGGGCCACGGCAGGGCGCTTGTCCATCGCCAATACCGGTATCAGCAACAGTACGGCCAGCCAGGTAATTCTCACGTCGGCCGATAGGTTGCGTCGTTACTCCCAATACAACGAAACCGGCTACGCACAGTTCGCCGTGGCCGACGCCACCAGGCTTGGTGTACCTCGGGCACTGCTGCCGGTGGATGCCAAGACCCTGCAACTGGCCCTGCGGCCAGGCGCAGGTGCGGATGCCTTTTCGTTCCAGGGGATCGGCCGCTTCGAGGCCGCTGACGGCGGTTACGGCGGTACCGTATCGCTGATCAACGAAGAAAAGGGCAGCTTGGGAAGGGGCATCGAAATTGTCGCGGCAGGCAACGCGGCTACCGCCAATTTCAAAGGCATTACGGTGGATGCGGACAGCCTGAATGCAATGGGCGCGGCTCGCCTGCTGATCGGTGGAATGACCTATGTCACGTACGGCCAGGGTGGCAACTACATCAACCTCCCCAGCAGCATCATCAGTTCCATCATCCTGCGCGACGGCGCGAAACTGGCGGCACCGGAGGTATTACTGGTGACCTCCACCGGAAAAATTACGCTCGAACAAGGCGCCTCGATCAACACGATAGGCCAGGGCAAGGCCAGCTACGACGCACGTGACGGTTTTATCTACAACCTGAGCAATGTGCTGGCAGTGTCCAACGGTTTGCTCAACGTAATCGCCGCGCCGTCATTGGGCGAAGTCATCAGTGGGGGCATCCAGTTAGGCGTGTGCAACAGCGCGCCCTGCAGCGGCCAGACAGCCCTGTATTCCGAAGGCAGCATCGTTACCTTGACCGACAGCTCCCTGCAGATGGGCGATGAGGTGCGCTATGGCACCCGCCACCTGAACCTGGGCGTGTCCAGCATCAACGTCGGCAGCCCCGAAGCCCTGGCCGCTGCAGCCGCCAACAATCGCCTGCCGGTGGGTATGACCCTCAACCAGCAAGTGCTGGAACGCCTGCTGCGCGGCGACACCCAATTCGGCGCCCCGGCCCTGGAAACCCTGCAACTGTCGGCGCGTGACAGCTTTAACTTCTACGGCACCACCACCCTGGACACTTATGACGCCGTGACCGGCAAGTCGTTGCTGAGCAACCTGATGCTGTCCACGCCGGCGATCTACGGCTCTGGCGGCTTGAACGACGTGGCGACTATCCACACCGCCAATCTGATCTGGCAAGGTGCCGTCGCGCCGCCTGTGGCGGCGGTGACCGGCGGTGCCGGCAGCGGCAGCGGGCGCCTGGACATCAATGCCGAGCGTATCGAATTCGGCTATGGGGATTTTGCCCAGCCGAGCACGACCAATACCTTCGACCGCCTCGCCCTGGGCTTTACCAACGTCAACCTCAATGCCAGTGAGCGCATCACCGCCAACCACAAGGGCAGTCTCTCGGTGTACCAGAGCCAGGGCGCGTTTGATGCGATCAAGGGCTTTGCCTACAGCGGCGGCAACCTGAATATCCTCACGCCGCTGATGACCGGTGAGGCCGGTTCGGTCAACCGTATTACCGCTGGTGGTGCAATTGATGTGAGCGCTTCGCAGGGCACGGTGGGCAAGGTGGACGGTATCGGCGGCGAGTTGTCGTTGCAGGGCGACAGCCTGCGCCTGGCCAGTGCCGTGGTACTGCCCAGCGGCAAGGTGACCTTGGGTGCCCGTGGCGATGTGGTGCTGACCGACGTCGCATCGATTGATGTGGCAGGCCGTGCCATCCCCTTCAACGACCTGACCAAGTACAGCGCGGGAGGTGAAGTGCTGCTGGAAAGCCGCGCAGGTAATGTGCTGCAGGCGGCCGGTTCGACCATCGACCTGTCGGCGCAGCACAACCAGGCGGGCCGGTTGCGCGCAGTGGCCGTGGACGGCGCGGCGGGCATCGTCGACCTGTCGGGCAAAATCGTCGCCGGCAGCAGCGGTTACTACGATGCTGGCGGCACGCTGGTGCCGTACCTGGCCGGTTCGGTTGAAATCCAGGCCCAGCGGCTGGCTGCCAGTGGCACCCTGAGCGACCAGTTCGCCGCGCTCAACCAGCGCCTCAATCAGGGCCAGGTCTATGGTGCGCGCAGCTTCCAGCTCAAGCAGGGCGACCTGACCATCGGCAACGACGTCAAGGCCAACAACGTCAACGTCTCGATCGACAACGGCAGCCTGCGCGTGACCGGCCTGGTAGATGCCAGCGGTGAGCGCGTGGGCAGCATCAACCTGGCCGCGAAAAACGGCCTGACCCTCGACGGCAGCGCCGTGCTGGACGCCCATGGCACGCAATTACGCGTGGACAGCTACGGCAAGATCATCGACTCGCCCAACCGCGCCATCGTGGTCCTCAGCTCTGGCCAAGGCCAGTTGACCCTGGCCAATGGCGCGCGCATCGACCTGCGCCATGGCACCGAGGCCGCGACCGGCAATGACGGGCGCAACCGTGGCACGCTGGAGCTCAATGCGCCGCGCGTGGGCGGCGATGACATCGCCATTGACGCCAGTGGGCAGTTGACTATCCAAGGCGCGCGTTCGATCGCCCTCAATGGCATGAGAACCTACGACGATGCCCCGACCAAAACTGACGAAACCCCCAACGGGCGCCCCTACCAAGTTATTGATCAGGACTACCTCAAGAAAGTCGTCGATCCATCCAATAAGGATTTCATCAATGCCGCGCGCGTTAACAACAACTTGCTGCAAAAGCTCGCCGGCTTGAACAACGCCACCTACGGCGATGTTTTCCACCTGCGCCCCGGTGTGGAAATCATCAGCAAAACCCCGGACGGCGACCTGGTGGTGCAGGGCGATCTGGACCTCTCCAGCTATCGCTACGCCAGCCTCAAATCAACGGCCAAGACCGAGTCCGGCAGCCTGACCCTGCGCGCCGGTGGCGACCTGAATATCTATGGCAGCATCAACGACGGTTTTGCCGCGCCACCGCCCACCGACGATGACAATGGCTGGGTGCTGCGCGCCGGTATCGACTACACCGGCGGCACCGTGGTGGTACCGGGCAGCGGCGTGACCCTGGAGATGGGCACTGTGTTCCCTGCGGGCGCTGCGCTTAATTTCGATGTACTGACCAACCCCCTGTTTCTGCCGGCGGGCACCCGATTGCCCGTCGCGGCTACGCTCAAACAACCGTTGGTACTCCCGGCGGGTACGGTGTTGGCGGCGGCTGTTCGGGATGCCTCGGGCAATGTGCTGTTCGCGGCGGGCACGTTGCTGACTCAGAGCCAGACCCTCGCCATCGGCAGTGTCCTGGATGCCGGCAGCCTGTTGAGCACGTCAGCCAGTGTCGACGGCTTGATCTGGCCCAAGGGCGTGCCATTGGCCACCAAGGTGACGCTGACCGCCAGCCAAGCGCTGCCCCGGGGCGCCCTGTTGCCGTCGGGGACAGACGTGAAGCTGCCGGGCGGCGTGGAGTCGGTGACGTTGCGTGACGCCGGCCATCCAGGCAAGAACTGGGCAATTGCTCCCATGCTGGAGGAGGGTGCGCAGTCGTGGTCGATTCGCCTGGTTGCGGGGGCCGACACCGAGGCAGCCGACAGTCGCCTGCTGCAACCGCATCCGGTAAGCGGCAATCTGCGCTTGGCGGACAGTCACTATGGGACGTTCGGGAAAGGAACCCAGGTCTGGACCGAGGAGGGCTCTAAGGAGTGGTTCGGCGATGAAAGCATGGTGGGCCAACCGGTTGATTTCGACGCAATACAATACCCGGGTATATGTGACGATCTCCCGGACTACTGCGTTACCAGTGGTGAGGACTACACGCTGCTGGTGGGTGGCAGCACTCGCTTCAGCGTAATCCGCACCGGCGCTGCAGACCTTGACCTGCTGGCCGCCGGCAACCTGAGCATGGAGTCGCTGTTCGGGGTCTATACCGCGGGCAGTTCGTCCACCGGCACCTCGGCCAACGATCCTTATAACCTCAAGCGCGCCGTGGGCAGCAACAACAAGGTGCTGGGTAACGCGGGGGGCAACGAGAAGCTGGTCGATGGGGGAACGGGCAGCCTGTACCGTGCCTGGTATCCGGACACTGGCGGCAACTTGCTGCTTAAAGTGGGCGGCAACCTGACGGGCAATATCACCAGCCCGGCGCAGAATGGCGTTGGTCGTCCGGTACCCAGCGACCAAGGCCAGGATTCCGCCAACGTCGGCAACTGGCTGTGGCGTCAGGGCAACGGCCTCAGTGGCAGCCAGGCGCAAGCCACCGCCTGGTGGATCAACTTTGGTTCCTACGTCGCCAGCGACCGCTCGGACCAGATGGTCGGGTTCACCGGGTTTGGCACCCTGGGAGGCGGCAACCTGAATGTTGATGTGGGTGGCGATGCAGGACTCATCAGCCCTGTCTCTTCAACAGCTCTGAACGTCAGTCGCCGTAGCCAAGGCCTGGTACTGGCAGTCGGCAGCACCGGTCGGGTCGGGGCCGATGGCAGTGTGCAACTGACGGGTGGCGGTGATCTGAACCTGCGGGTCGGCGGAGCGGTTAACCCCGCCAGCCAGACCTTCGCAGACCACCTCAATGGTGCGCTGGTGAACCTGCGTGGGCACGTGCAATTGACCGGTGGCGCCCTGGGCAGCCTGACGCTGCGTTATGGCAACCGGTTCACAGACCAGAGCCCCAGCGAAGTGCGCGCCTACGATCCTTTGCGTTCCACTTCGGCCATGGCCTCGGGTGGTTTGAGCCTATTGCCGGGCGACGCCACTTTCGGCCTGTCCACCCGTGGCGACCTGGTGTTGCAGGACGTCGCCGACCCTGGGCGCGCGCCGCAGATGAACGCCTTGACCTTCGTCAATAAGGGGGTCAACGGGATCGGACAAAGCTGGTTCAGCTTGTGGACCGACCGCACAGCAGTGGACCTGTTCTCTGCCGGGGGCAACCTCACGCCGCTGACCCAGACCCTGGAAACCGATATGGCGGCGGTCTATCCCGCGACATTGCGTGCGGTTGCGGCTAACGGCAGTCTCTATTACGGCAGCGCCTCGACCAGTAATCCTGGCACCGTGCAGCCGCTCAGGGCGTTGGTACTCGCACCTTCGTCCAATGGACAACTGGAATTGCTGGCCGGGGATTCGATCTCCGGCGGCGATCTGACGATCAGCCGCTCCAGTGCAGCACCCAATAGCCTGGCGACTATTCTGCGTCCGGCCTTCGCCGGTTTCCTGACGGATCAAAAAACGGCAATAGTGGGCAGTGGCAATCTTTCCAGCGATGGCAACATTGCAACCTTGACGGTTTCCCCGCTGTTTGCCTTTGGCCCCAACACCGCCAGCATGGCTTGGGGTGATGCCCTGGAGCCCGCGCGTTTCTATGCGCTGAACGGGGACCTGCTGGGCGTCAATAGTGGGCGCGCCCTCACGATCACGGGGGTGGGTGACGCTCGGTTCGGGCAAACCTTTTACGAAGGCGCAGGCCCGGTATGGATGCAAGCCGGACGCGATATTGTCGGCAGCGGCACGCGCTTGAGCGGTGCCAGCGCAGGTGTCACGGATACGGGGCAATACACCTTTACCGGCAACCTGTTCGTGCACAACAGCCCCACCGATATCTCCATCGCCAGCGCTGGCCGCGACATCCTCTACAGCAGCTTTAACGTTGCCGGCCCCGGTACCCTGGAACTGACGGCGGGGCGCAACATCCAGATGGAAGACAAAGTCGCGGTGAACAGCCTGGGTGCTGTGGCGGCGGGCGACAGCCGCCCTGGCGCAAGCATCGTCATGCAAGCCGGCATGGGCCCCAATGGCCCGGATTACCGCCGCTTCGTCGAGGCCTACCTGAACCCCGCCAACCTGGCGCAAGCGGGTGAATCCCTGCAAGGCGCCAAGGTGGCCAAGACTTACGAAAACGAGCTGGTTACCTGGCTCACCGAACGCTTCGGCTTCGCCGGCGACAGCGAACAGGCGCGGACCTACTACGCCGCACTGCCCGCTGAACAACAACGGATCTTCGCCCGCGACGTGTACTTTGCCGAACTCAAGGCCGCCGGCCGTGAGTACAACCAGGACGGCAGTGTGCGCCAGGGCAGCTATGTGCGTGGTCGTGCCGCGATTGCCCGGTTGTTCCCCGAGACCGACGTGGCCGGCAACCCGATCACCTACAAAGGCGACATCACGATGTTCGGCGGCGCGGGCGTGCACACCAACTTCGGTGGCTCGATCCAGATGCTCACGCCGGGTGGCCGCCAGACGTTCGGCATCGAAGGCGCCGCACCGCCGTCCACGGCTGGGGTGATCACCCAGGGCGCTGGAGATATCCAACTGTACTCCCTGGGCAGCATCCTGCTTGGCCAGAGCCGCATCATGACCACCTTCGGCGGCTCGATCATGGCCTGGACCAGCGAGGGCGACATCAACGCCGGTCGTGGCTCCAAGACCACCGTGGTGTACACGCCGCCCAAGCGCGTCTATGACAACTGGGGCAACGTGAGCCTGTCGCCGTCGGTACCGAGCACGGGGGCGGGGATCGCCACGCTCAACCCGATCCCGGAAGTGCCGGCGGGGGATATCGACCTGATCGCGCCGATGGGCACCATCGATGCGGGCGAGGCGGGGATTCGGGTGTCGGGTAACGTCAACATCGCCGCCCTGCGGGTGGTGAACGCGGCGAACATCCAGACCCAGGGCAAGTCGTCCGGGGTGCCGGTGTCGGCCACCGTCAACACCGGCGCCATGAGCTCGGCCAGCGCAGCGGGGGCGGCGGCGTCCCAGGCCGCAGAAGACGCGGCGCGCAGCCAGCAGGCGGCGGCCAAAAAGGGCCGGCCGTCGATCATGACCGTGGAGGTGCTGAGCCTGGGCACCGAGCCGCTGTCGCGTGAACCGGAACCTCGGAAAACCTCGGGCTACAACCCCGACAGCCCGGTGCAGGTGCTGGGCGCGGGGTCGCTGAGTGAACAGGCGCGGGCGCGGTTGACGGATGAGGAGCGTAAGCAGATCAGTTTGTAGAACTTCAGAAGGACCTCTCGATGTACCGTTCGGGGCGATCAGTGATCGCCCCATTTTTTTGCGCAAGCAGAAGGGTGGCGAGCTTCTTATTAGCCGACCGGTATGGTGGGGGAGACTCGGTTAAAACTGTGGGTGCGACGATTCGACTTGCTCCCGATGGCGGCCTTTGGGTCGACCATTTGTTGGAGTTGGAATGAGTACATATCCGTTGCTGCGGTAACGGCTGCCTATGGTTCCGCTCTTACAGCGGGTCACTTTTGGCAAACGCCCCAAAAGTAACCAAAAGGTCTTGCCCCACCACTCGGTGCCTCGCCTAGGCTCGGCATGCCCGAACGCAGGCTTGAATCCGTGGGCCGCCGTCATGGGCCATCCCTGGCCCAGGACGGCTAACCCGGCGTCCTGCCGGGTTACCCACGGATTCAAACCTGCATTCGGCCAGCGTGGTTAACGGGGCGCCTAAGATCAAAATCAAAATCAAAAACAGAGCAATAGCAACAGCTCGCGATACAACAGGGGGGGTCAGCTCCATTCACACTGTTGTGTAGCCCCAACGGTCACCACGATGCGANTGGCGCGTGGCGGCGGCCCCCCAAATCACTGTCGGATTACGGGCACACCGAGCCTGGGCGAGGTGCCGAGTGGTGGGGCGAAGCGTTTTTGGTTACTTTTGGCGCTCTTCCAAAAGTGACCCGCTGTAAGAGCGGAACCCTAAGTGGCCGTTACCGCAGCAACGGATATGTACCCGGTCCAATCCAAAAAAAAGGTCGGCCCAGAGGCCGCCATCGGGGGCAAGTCGAATCGTCGCACCGCCCCTCCCACATTTCCAACCGAGTACACCGGGCACAACTCCGCTCAGCTCTAGGGCCGCCAATGCAGCCTCCAGAAAAATTGCCCCCCTCACAATCCAAAATGAAGCTTTCATGACAAAAGTTCGGTAGCTCATCGCCACTTCCGTCTTGCCTATGTAACGCGCTGGAGGCCGCCACAAGCCGCTTCCCCAGCCGTCAGCGGGACGCCAGGAGTGGGGCAATGGGAACTATGGAACGTTACTCGAAAGTAGGCATGCAAGAGCTCGATCAGCGCCTGTCGAAGATCGTCGAGGCTGCGCGCAAGAAGCCGGTTTCGGTGTACCGCTACGGCGCGCCGTGGGTGTGGATCGTCTCCCAGGACGACTGGCAGGGCGCCTTGAAGGAAGTGTCCAGCTACATCCCGGCGGGGCATTCGCTGGTGTTGTTGCGCCCGCAGATCGACGAGGTGCTCGAGCAGCATCGCGACCTGCTCCAGGCCGCGTCGGGTATGTCGATCGCGCCGCAGACCGTGGTGCAGATCCTGCTGCTGCAACTGCTGTATTCGGTGCCCAGTGAACAGCAGTTGCACGAGCAACTGAACTACAACCTGCTGTTCCGCTGGTTCGTCGGCCTGGAGCTGAACCAGAAGGTGTGGAGCATCCACGCTTTGCAGCGCGACATCGCCAGCCTGTTGAACAACCCGCAGGCCGTGCAGTTGATCCAGACCATCATCGGTGAAGTGTTCTGTGGCGCCTTGCTGCACATGCCGGAGTTCTCCCTGAACTTCGCTTTGCTGCACACCTGGCTGGCGCGGCACAGCCATCTTTCGACCAGCAGCAATTGAGCAGGCCAGACGCCGTGCAATCGGCGACGGCGCAAAATCTTAGACAGTTAGGGGGCGGTGTGGAGCATCTGTTCAAATCAACGCTGGCGTTGTGCTGCCTGACGCTGGGCGTCCTGGCGCAACCGGTGTGGGCCGAGGAGGGTGGTGAGGCCCCGGCGCGCAAGGTGGACGTCAATGAGTACTTCGTGCGCGGCAATACCGTGCTCGATGCGGCGACGATCGAGGAGGCGGTGTACCCGTTCCTTGGCCCGCAAAAGACCCTGGACGATATCGAAGGCGCGCGCGATGCGTTGCAGAAGATCTACCAGGCGCGTGGCTACCAGTCGGTGTTTGTCGAGCTGCCGGAACAGAAGGTCGATGACGGCATCGTCTATCTGCAGGTCAGCGAAACCAAGGTCGGCCGCGTGCGTGTGGTCGGCGCCAAGCACTATTCGCCGGTGGAGATCCGCGAGGAAGTGCCGGGGCTCAAGGAAGGCGCGGTACCGGATTTCACCACGGTGCAAACCCAGTTGGCCGGGCTCAACCGCAGTGCCGGCCGGCAGGTCACGCCACTGGTCCGTGAAGGCCAGCGCCCCGGCACCATGGATGTGGATCTGCAGGTCGAGGACCAGAACCCCTGGCACGCCAGCCTCGGCCTGAACAACGACTACAGCGCCGACACCGAAAAGCTGCGCTCGGTCGCCACCCTGGGCTACGACAACCTCTGGCAACTGGGCCACAGCATTTCCCTGACCTACTTCACCGCGCCCCAGGACACCGAGAATGCCAAGGTCTGGTCGGGCTCCTACAGTGCGCCGCTGAACGAACGCTGGACCTTGCAGTTCTCCGGTTACCAGTCCGACAGCAACATCGCCACCATCGGCGGCAGCAACGTCTTGGGCAAGGGCCATTCCTATGGCGTATCCGCCATCTATAGCTTGCCGGCGGCGGGCAACTGGGCCAACTCGTTCTCGTTCGGGGTGGACTTCAAGGACTTCGACGAGCAGATGAAGTTCGGCGCCAGCAGCGACCAGGTGCCGCTCAAGTACGCGCCGTTCACCCTGGGCTACAACGGCTATCGCTACACCGAGCAATCCCAACTGGGGTTGGGCTTGAACCTGGTGGTCGGCACCCGTGCATTTTTTGGCTACGGCAGCGACGCCGAAGAGTTCGATTACAAGCGCTACAAGGCCAGTGCCAGTTTTGCCGTGCTCAAGGGCGACCTGAATTACACCTATACCTTCGCCAACGATTGGCAGTCGGCCTCCAAGGGCGCTTTCCAGCTGGCCTCCGGGCCGCTGGTGTCCAACGAGCAGTATTCCGCCGGCGGCGCCACCTCGGTGCGCGGCTACCTGGCGGCCGAGCGCACCGGGGACGAGGGCTATTTGCTCTCCCAGGAACTGCGCACGCCGTCCCTGGCCAAGTTCCTCGGCAGTTATGTGCAGGAGTGGCGCTTCTATGCGTTCGCCGAAGGCGCGCGCATGCGCCTGCACGACCCGCTGCCCGAGCAGGAAGACGAATACAGCCTGGCCAGTGTCGGCCTGGGCACCCGCGCCAGTTTGAGCAAGTGGTTGTCCGGCAGCCTGGATTGGGGTTACCCGCTGCTCGATGGACCGAACACCCAGAAACAGGACTCGCGACTGCACTTCAGTGTGCAGGCGACTTTCTGACTTTTTCTTCCGGAGACTTCACCCATGCAACGCCTATTCCTGAGCCTGTTGATCTGCCTGGGCTTCGCGCTCCCGGCCACTGCCCATGCCTGGTGGCAGGACGATTGGCACTACCGCAAACAGATTTCGGTGGACACCACCGCCCAGGGCGCCGCGATCAGCCAGGCCCTGGGCCGCACCGCACTGTTGGTGCGCCTGCACACCGGCAACTTCACCTTTGACGGGGTCAAGGACGACGGCGCCGACCTGCGCTTTGTGAGTGCCGATGACAAGACCGTGTTCAATCACCAGATCGAAAGCTTCGACCCGCTGATGGGCATGGCGTTGATCTGGGTCGATGTGCCCAAGGTCGAAGGCGGCCAGCGCCAGGACTTCTGGATGTACTACGGCAACCAGAAGGCCCCGGCCACCGCCAATGGCCAGCTGACGTTCGATCCGAATTACACCGCGCTCTATCACTTCGATGGCGCCAACGCGACGCCGCCACGGGACACCACGGCCTACGCCAACACCGCGTTGAACGCCACCGGCGCGAGCATCGACGGCGTGATCGGCCGCGCCTTGCAGTTCGGCGGCCAGCCGCTGCTGTTGCCGGCCAGCCCGTCGCTGCAACACGCCGCCGGCGCTGCCTTCACCTTCAGCGCCTGGCTGCGCCTGGACCAGGCCAGCGGTGAGCAAATCGTACTGGCCCGACGTGACGGTGCCCACAGCCTGTTGCTGGGCCTGAACCAGGGCTCGCCGTTTGTGGAGATCGACGGCCAGCGCGCGGTGTCGACCCAACCGCTGAACCCTGGCCAATGGCAGCACCTGGCGTTCACCGCCGAGGGCGACAAGGTCACGCTGTATGTGAATGGCCGTGAAAGCGCCACGCTCGCCGTGGCCATGCCTGGGTTCAACACGCAGCTGGCGGTCGGCGCCGACCTGCCGGAAGCCGGCAGCGCGCACCTGCCGTTCGCCGGGGCCATGGATGAGCTGCGCCTGTCCAAGGTGGCGCGCCCGGCCGCGCTGTTGCTGGCCGATGCGAGTGCCCAGGGCGCCGAGTCGAAACTGGTGGCCTACGGCGTGGATGAAGAACAGTCCGGCTTCGGCTTCGGCAGCCTGGGCTTTTTGCTCAACGCCGTGCCGGTGGACGCCTGGGTGATCATCCTGGTGCTGGTGGCGATGATGTTCCAGTCGTGGGTCATCATGCTGCGCAAGAACCGCCAGGTCAGCCGCCTCAGCAGTGCCAACGAAGTATTCCGCGAGCACTTCGCCCAGATCGGCACGCGCCTGGAGATGTATGCCGACGACGCGCAGTTGGCTGAGCGCCTGACCCACTCTTCGCTGTGGCGCCTGTACCTGGTGGCGGTCAAGGAGATCCGTACCCGGCGTGCCCAGGGCGCCGACACCTCGTCGGTGTCGGCGGCGACCATCGAAGCGATCCGTTGCTCCATGGACGGTGTGCGCACCCGTGAGAACCAGGCCCTGAGTTCCAAATTGTCGACCCTGTCCAACGCCATCGCCGGCGGCCCGTACATCGGCCTGCTCGGTACGGTGCTGGGGATCATGGTGGTGTTCCTCGGCACGGCCATGGCCGGCGACGTGAACATCAACGCCATCGCTCCGGGCATGGCGGCGGCGTTGCTGGCCACGGCCATGGGCCTGTTCGTCGCGATCCCCGCGTTGTTTGGCTACAACCGCCTGATCACGCGCAACAAGGAAGTCAGCGCCGACATGCGCGTATTCGTCGACGAGTTCATCACCCGCCTGGCGGAGATGCACGGCGAGAGCCAGCACAGTGAAACCGCGCACCGCCGCGACCATCACGCATCGGTTCCGGCCTGAGGAGAATCGCCATGGCTTCCGTAAATGCCTCCCACGACGATGACGATGATGCCGCCGTCGACAGCATCAACATCACGCCCCTGGTGGACGTGCTGATGGTGGTGCTGGTGATGTTTATCCTCACCGCCACCGCCCAGGTCTCGGGGATCCAGATCCACCTGCCCAAGGCCAGCGCCTCGGTGTCGCTGTCGGAGGCCAAGACCAAGGCCATCTCCGTGAATGACGGCGGCCAGGTGTTCCTCGACGCGTACCCGGTGACCCTCGGCGAACTGGAAGAACGCCTGCGCATCGAGAAAGCGCTGAACCCGGACTTCCCGGTGATCGTGCGCGGCGATGCGATGGTGCAGTACCAGAAAGTCATCGAGGTGCTCGACCTGCTGCGCCGGCTGGAGCTGTCCCAGGTCGGCCTGGTCACCGGCAAACCGAGCCAGGGCTGAGTGATGACCGCACAGATCCCGATCGCGCCATTGCCGGTGAAGAACAAACCGCCGTTGCGCCCATTGAAATGGGGCGCCGGCCTGTTGCTGGGCGCCGTGGCGGCCTGGTTTCTCTGGCAGTGGGCCAATGACATGAGTGGCGTACGCCGTGAAGCGCCGAAGGTGCCGACGATTATTCCGTTGCCGCCACCGCCGCCGCCACCCCCGGAAAAACCCAAGGAGCCCGAGCCCCAGGTTGAAGAGAAAGTCCCGGAAC
Organism: Pseudomonas sp. CFBP13509; assembly: GCF_005233485.1. Taxonomy (NCBI): domain Bacteria; kingdom Pseudomonadati; phylum Pseudomonadota; class Gammaproteobacteria; order Pseudomonadales; family Pseudomonadaceae; genus Pseudomonas; species Pseudomonas sp. CFBP13509. The sequence continues at coordinate 54,413 of NZ_QGAA01000026.1, read as the reverse complement.
CGGTGCCCAGCCCTGAACCCGAAGAGGTCAAGCCGGCCGAGGAAGCACCGCCTTCACCGAATGAAGACCTGGCCAACCCGATGCAGATCGACGGCGATGCGCAGTCCGGTAACGACGGTTTCAATATCGGCGCCGGCAAGGGCGGCGGCATGGCCGGCAGTGGCGGCGGCGGGTTGGGGACCGGCACGTACAAGCAGTACCTGGCCGGTACCTATCAGCGCCTGATGCGCGAAGACCCGGAGCTGCGCAAGAAGGCCTTTGCGATACAGATAGACCTGTGGCTGGGCGCCGACGGCCAGGTGACGAAGGCGCTGGTGGCCAAGTCCAGCGGGGATGCCGACACCGACGCGCAGATGCTGGCGCTGATCCGTGCGCCGCGCGCCACCCAGAAACCTCCGGCGTCGCTGACGCTGCCCATGCGCCTGTCCCTCAAGGGCCGGCGTCCGGATTGATTGCACGAAACCTCTTACCTACGGTTTTTTACAGGAGTTGCGTACACATGATTTCCCCCGTGAATCGACTGACCCTGGCGGTTGGCATGGTCATCGCGACCCTGGTCGGGCAAGCCGCGGCAGCCCCGGTTGCGCCTTCGGAAAACGTCACCATCAACCTGATTCGCCTGCTGGTGCAGCAAGGTGTGCTGACCCAGGACACCGCCAATGGGCTGATCGCCCAGGCCGAAAAGGAAGCCCAGCAGGCCCGCCAGGCCAACGCCGCGCCGGTGGTTGCCAGCGGCCCGGCGACCGCGCCTGGGGATGTGCGCGTGCAGTACGTGCCGCAGGCGGTGCGCGACCAGATCCGCGACCAGGTCAAAGCCGAAGTCATGTCCACCGCCAAGCAGGAAAACTGGGCGCAGCCCAATACGTTCCCCGACTGGATCTCGCGCATCAGCTTTGATGGCGATATTCGTCTGCGCGACGAGTCGCGCTATTTCTCGGGCAACAACAGCAACAACATCACCGACTTCGCCAAGCTCAATGACACCGGCCCGTACGACGTCAACAAAAACTCCAACACCAAGTTCCCACCGCTGATCAACACCCGCGAGGACCGCGAGAACCTGTTCCGCCTGCGTGCACGCCTGGGCATGAAAGCGGTGATTTCGCCGGAATGGACCGCCGGCATTCGCATCGCCACCGGCTCCGACAATAACCCGGTGTCCACCACCCAGACCCTGGGCGGCGGCTTCGGCAAAAAGGACATCTGGCTCGACCAGGGTTACCTGAGCTGGAAAACCACCGACTACATGACGTTGACCGCCGGGCGCATCGGCAACCCGTTCTATTCCACCGACATGATGTATTCCAACGACCTCAACTTCGACGGCGTGGCGGCGATCTTCAACCACAGCCTCAACAGCGAGTGGGGCCTGTTCGGTACCCTCGGCGCCTTCCCGGTGGAGTACACCTCCGACACCGCCAGCACCAATGGTATCGACAAGGAAGACAGCGACACCAAATGGCTGTTTGGCGGGCAGATCGGCGCGGATTGGAAGATCAACCGCAGCAACCGCCTCAAACTCGCCGCGGCTTACTACCAGTTCCAGGACATCGAAGGCGAGCGCTCCAGCCCTTGCTCCACCTGGCAGGGCGCGGCAGGTTGCGACACCGACGGCACGCGCGTGGCCTTCATGCAGAAAGGCAACACGGTATTCAACCTGCGCAACAACACCACCAACCCGGCGGATCCTGCGCGCACACCCGACCCGCAGTACGTAGGCCTGGCGTCCAAGTTCGATGTGCTGGACCTCAACCTGGTCTGGGACAGCGAACTGCCCAGCGACTTCAAGCTGCGCAGCCAGGCCAACTTCATCCACAACCTGGCCTACGACAAGGGCGAGATGCTCAAGCGCAGCGAAGGCGAGATCGTCAACAACATCAACAGCAACGGCCAGTTTGAAAGTGGCGGCAATGCGCTGATGGTCTCGTTCACCCTCGGCAGCGCCCTGGAGATGCGCAAGCGCGGCGACTGGAATGTGTTGGCCGGCTACAAGTACATCCAGCCCGACGCCTTGCCCGATGGCTTCAACGACTCGTCGTTCCACCTGGGCGGCACCAACGCCAAGGGCTATTTCATTGGCGGCAACTACGGTATCGACAAGAACATCTACGCCAGTGCGCGTTGGTTGAGCGCCTCCGAAGTGTATGGCCAGCCGTTCGAAGTCGATGTGATGCAACTGGAACTCAACACGCGCTTTTGATGCGCAGGGAGATGCCACATGAATACACGAATCTGCGCGCTGTTACTGCTGCTGGTGAGTACCGGCGCGTCGGCCGAAGGCATGGAGGAGCGCCTGCGTACGCAACTGCGCAGCACCACCCAGCAATTGCAGGCGCTGCAAAGCGAACAGGCCCAGGCCAGTGCCGCACGGCTGGCCGCCGAAAACCAGGCCAAACAGGCCCAGGCGCACATCAAGCAATTGACCGCCGAGCTGGAAAAGGCCCGTGGCATGGCTGAGCAACTGGCCGGCCAGCAACAGAGCCTGCACAGCCAGGCGCAGGCCCAGGTGGCGGCGAGCAACGAGCAGATCGGCAAGTTCAAGAAGGCCTATGACGAATTGCTGGTGCTGGCCAAGGGTAAAGAAGTCGAGCGCGCGCGCCTGCAGGCGGCCTTAAGCGAACGTGACACACAAGTGCAGCAATGTTCAGTCAAGAATCAACAGATGTACGGCGTGGCCCAGCAGTTGCTCGCGGCCTACGAAAAAATCGATGTGGCCGAGGTGATGAGCATTCGCCAGCCGTTCGCCAGCAGCGCACGGGTCAAGTTCGAGGAACTGGCCCAGGGTTTTGGCGACGATCTGTACAAGAGCCGTTTTGATGCGCCCCAGGCAGCCGCCAATCACTGATAGACAAGGAAGAGATCACCATGAGCGAATTGATCACCAGCGTCACCGTCCAGAGCCTCACCGACCTGTTGCAGGGCGCCGGCTACCGGGTTAACCAGAGCGAACAGAACGGCATCGTGCAGTTGCTCAGCGCCAGCCAGGGCATCGGCTTTGCCGTGCGCTTCGGTAACCCGGCGGCGGAGCAGGGCAGCTATGTGGACTTCACCTACAGCTGCGCGCTGCGGGTACAGGGCGAGTTGCCCGAGGGCCTGGCCCCGGTATGGAACGCCTCGCGGCGCTTTGCACGGTTGTCGGTGCAGGGCGAGTTCCTGTTGATGGAAATGGACGTGGTGGTGGCCGGCGTTGGCGTCACGCACCTGCGCAGCCAGCTGGAATTGTGGGATCGCCTGTTGCAGGAGTTTATCGTCTACCTGCGTGAGTACAGCCAGCAGGCCGCGCAGTTGCAGGCTGCCGCGGTGGGTGAAGAGGCGGCGGTGCTGTGAAAAAGCCAACCCTGATGCTCGGCGCGGGGGCGCTGGCTGTGCTGGTGGTGGCCGTGGCGTTGAGCCTGCGACCGGGCAGCGACCCGGTGGCGGCGCAGCAACCGGCGCCGGTGATCAATCCCGCGCCGAGCGGGCCAGCGGTGGCGCGCCTGGGCAACCAGCAGATCGACCTGGTGGAGCTGAAAAGCGTGCTGGCCAGCCTGCCGGCCGAATCCCGCGAGCAACTGCGCGGCAACCGTGGCGCCCTGGAAACCTGGATCCGCTCACGCCTGGCGCAAAAAGCCGTGCTTGAACAGGCCGATGCCCAGGGCTGGCGCCAGCGCCCGGAGGTGGAGCAGCAGACCCGCGCCGCCGCCGAGCAGATCGTGTTTCGCGACTACATGCTGTCGGTCAGCCAGGTACCGGCCGACTACCCCAGCGCCGCCGAGTTGCAACAGGCCTACGACAGCGGCAAGGCGCAATGGGTGACGCCGCCGTTGTACCAGGTGAGCCAGATTTTCCTCGCGGTGAATGACCCGCAAAACCTCGATGCCGTACGGCGCCAGGCCCAGGAACTGAGCCGCAAGGCCCAGGCCGCACCGGCTGATTTTGCCGCCCTGGCCACGCAGTTTTCCCAGGACCCCGACAGCGCCGCGCGCGGTGGCGATTCGGGGATGCAGCCGTTGCAGCAACTGGTGCCGGAGGTGCGCGGCGCGGTGGCGCGGCTCAAGGTCGGTGCGGTCTCGGACGTGGTGCAGAGCCCGGCCGGGTTTCATGTGCTCAAGCTCATCGGCCAGCAACCGGCGCGCACCGCCACCCTGGACGAGCTGCGTGAACGCCTGACCCAGGCCCTGCGCGCCCAGCGCCAGGAACAGATCGCCAAGGCCTACCTGGAAGGCATGCTCAACACCGCGACCTTGAGTATCGACGGCGCCGAGTTGAACAAAGTGCTGGAGTAACACGCCTCAACCCGCATTGGATGCACAGACCAACCAGACAGGGAGTCTCCCATGGCATTTCTCGAACCGTCTGCCCCACAGGGGCCCACTGCTTACCGTGCACCTACCGAGCCACGCAGTGCCTGGCTGGCCCTGGCCAGCGAGATCGACCCGGAGGTGGCCCGCTACTTTCTGGTGAGTGCGCGCTGCGGCTGTTTCATGCAGGCCGCGCGCAGCCTGAATATCAAGGCAACCCTGTTGCGCAAGCGCCTGGCCCAGCTGGAGGAGCACCTGCGCCATGCGCTGTTCAGCTACCAGGGCAACGGCCTGGTGCTCAGCCGCGACGGCCAGCAATTGCAGGCCCAACTGATCGCCCTGGCCCATGAACGGCGCCTGCCGGTACTGGAACAGCCGCTGATTCGCCTGGCGGTGGCCGAGCCGATCCTGCACGACATCCTCGGCCGCGACCTGATCGCCTTGCTGCGCCGCAATGCCAGCGTGCGCCTGGAGATCATCTCCCTCGACAGCCACCTGTCCCTGCAGGCGGTGGACGTGGATGTGGTGCTGTGGCTGGCGGACACCGACGGCCCGGTGCCCGGCCCGAGCTTTGTCACCGAACCGCCGCGGGCGCTGGCGCGATTGCGGTACCTGCCGCATATCGCCAAGCGCTATTCACGCCTGACCACGCGCCCGGACAGCGTGGAAGACCTGGCTGACTACATGCTGGTGCAATGGCAGCCGGACGCCCAGGTCGAGGCGCTGCAGCCGTGGAACCAGGTGGTGCAACAACGCCAGGCGGCGGTGGTGCAGGTGCATGCCTATTCGCTGATGCTGGAGATGATCCGCTGCGGCGCCTGCATCGGTTTGCTGCCGCACTACATGAGCAGCTTCGACCGGGGGCTGGTGGCGTTGCCGGGGTTGTTGGCCGAGGACAGCATGCAGCGCCAGGTGTGGCTGGCGGTGAATGCGCAGGTGCGCCACCCCGAGGCGGTGCAGATGATCGTCGAGTTGATCGTCGGTACGTTCGAGGGGCGGCGGGAGTGGTTTGATTAGTGGAAACAGCTTTGCAAATCGAGCCGTTCACTGCTCTGGGAGGCTGGGCGGGCTGCCGCCACCGTTAAGGCGGCGACGGCCGTGCGCACCCCTCACTCGGGTGTGAAGGTTTTCCACTCGTTTACCGCTGGCTCCACTTCACTTCGAGAATCGCGCATCAGCCAGTACCTGCCTTCTGTGACTTCAAAGAAAGGGACGTTACCCATGGGAGCCTCTACGGTCAGGCCAGTGGCATTGGCCAGCTTCTGGGGGAAGGCCGTCTGGGCAGCCTTATCGACGAGCAATCTAAGTGAGGTGGATTTTGTTTTGTCGCGCACCGGGGCGATCAGTGTGGCAAGGCTTTCCGGCGTCTGAGAGGTGGCTTCATTCAAGGACCCTTCAAATGTGTCTAGGGTGACTTCACTCCCCACGATATTTAATCGGTTATTTGGATTTTTGCCCGATCCATCAATGAAAAATTCAAATTGTTTATTTTCAGACGGGATCATCAGAATACTCTGGGCCTTCTGTTCGGGCGCTGATAGTTTTTCAAAGTCTCGGAAGTCATCGTAGCTGCGTATCGTCGCATCTTGTCGCGTGGGGATGAAGCTGGGATCGCTGGGGGATAGTTTGACTTTTGGTGGCCCGAAACGAGAAGGTTTGTAATTTGTCTCGACTGTCGCAACCACGGGTTCTTCAGTGGTTCCGATATTTATCTGTATCGGCTTGCCGTGTGGCTTGCTCGCCGTGGCGCTGGTGTAGTCTTGGACATATTTTTGTTGCATCGTAAGGCCTGCGAGTGTGTCGACTTCATCTTTAGATAGTGCAGGAAACTCTTTTGTAAAGTCAGTTACAAAATCATTGAATACGTCTTGGGGGTGAGTGCCCAGTGCAAAGCCTGAGTACACTTTTCCTTCAAAGCCTTTGAACGGTACGCCTGTAACTTCATGTAGATCGGTAGCGAGAGCTTTATCACCTCCATTTGCGGAGTAGCAGGTGAGGATACGCGCTGCTTTATAGTCTTTAATGTCGATGCCTCGGCTCAAGAGCTCAAAATATATGTCGCTGGCTGATAGTTTTCTTCCACCTTCGCCCATTAGTTTTGTCGGTTCGCCCGGTTCTGGCTCATATCCATGCCCGATAATATTTATGCGTTTTTCACCGTTGTAGACATCTTCAAAAGTTTGAACGCCACCATCGATGGCCTTGACGTTTTCGATGCGCCCTCCCAACGCCACGATATTGTTCGTTATTGGCGATCGCGCAACTTCGGGCAACATGCCGACGGTATTGCTTGAGTTTGAATGTGCCGCAGATGCTGAGCCTGGAGAGCGTGTACGTAAGTGAAGTACCAGTATTGCGAGGTTGGTCAACAGATCGGTAACGGCGGCTTCCTTGTGGCCGTCCTTTTCATTGGCCAGGGTTTCGATATCGCCAAGGATTCCCTGAGTTTGCAACGCCAGGCCGATGACGGCTGCGGGGCCGCGAAGGGCGGGCAAGACGGCGTTGAGGACGAGAAACCCACCTTCTTTCAGGGTTGCCCAGCGACTTTCCGCGTTTGACACCGTTTGCTGTTCGGCCAGCGTTGTCACGGTCTTGGCGTTAGCCTCGTACAGGTGGCTCATCAGTTGCCCGGCTTGCAGTTTTGCCCCTATGTCATCAATCCCGGCGCCGGTGGTGGCGAGTGTGGGGGCCGCCGGTGTGCTCGGTATAGTGAAGTCATCAATAAACACTCTGTTACGGTGCAGGTGAGGTTCGCTGAAACCACCGTGGGCATAGACTGTGCGGGTCGTTTCATCGGGCATCCAGGCCAGAATATCGTTTTGTAACTTTCCGGGTTTCTGGATGGCCTCCATCAATGCCTTGCGAGAAGGAAACTGCATCAGTGGAGCATCGGCCATCAGCGGGCGATAGAGAACATGCGGACCGACGGTGCTGTCCTTGGGTTCGATCAGGTACATGTTCTCGACGATGTCAGGCGATGCGCCAGGTTCGGGCACGAATGCCAATGGGCGCATCGTGATTTCATTGCCATTGACGGACTTGGTACCGGGAGTGGGGTCAAGTACCGCTTGAAGGTAACGAAACCCCATGGCGTTATCGAAACCAGACGCGCCTTTGGCGGTCAACTCCAGCGCCTTCATCTTTAGTTCAATCGGTACTTGTTGCACAAAACGTAGCTGACGTTCTGCTTTTTTTGCAGGGTCATCCAGCAACTCGCGTTTAAGCAAGTCTGGGTAGTTCTTTCCGACGTTGACTTTTTCAATCAACGCTTTGAGGGCGCCTTCTTTGCCCAGCGCCGGTATCAGCGTTCCCGTTGGTTTGTGGCGGACCTCTATGCTACCGCCAGGTAATCCAGCAAGGTTCTGGATGAACGCGTCGCTCAGGGCCATTTTAGTGGTCTGGATGGCTCCGAATCCGAACCCGGCCCCCGTGCCGCCATACGGCGTGTGAAACAGCACTTCTACATCATTGATGTCATAAGGGACGGGGGGCGGTGACAGCGCATTCAGTTGGTTCTGGGTATACGTGCGGATATCCGGGATACCGCTGTTATAGGTGTGTTCGTTGTTGCGATGCATGTAGCCCGCCAGTTCCATGGTGAGCTCATGCAGGATGAAGCGGTTGGCATCGGAGGTATTTTTTATCCAGTCGGACATCTTGTTCTGGGGCTGCCCAGGAGGCTGCGAGTCGAGCAGTGTGGAGTCGGTGGTGACTGCATCCGCTGCTTTGCTGTTGATAATAATGCTTGCTTGGATGTAGAACGCATTCACGTCCAATTGGGTGAGGGCGGTGCTGAACGTTGTGGTCGGCTGTTGTGTTTTCAGGTTTTGGTCCCAGGCCTGTTTGACTGCGGCCAACGAGGCATAGGGGGTTACCTTGCCGCTTGGCTCGCACACCAGCACGATCGTACGTCCCGCCACCTTACGTTCCATGACCAGGTTGGGGGTTAGATATTGCGGGGTATCGGGACGACTACTGTCAGTGCTGGAGAACCTATACACGATCACTTCGGAGCCGTCAGCCAATTTGGGACGTGTCGATCCTTGGGGATACCTTACCGCCATGTCGAGGGTTTCGCGTTGCAAGTCATCCAGCCCAGGGTGTTTCAGGCTGGCCAGGCGCAGGTTGCTACGTATCAGTTCACTGAGCATCAACCGACGATCTCCGGCGAAAATGGGCGTGACACTCACCGCCGTGTCGGCGCCTAAACCAGGGGCCGGTTCGTTGAAAGGTGGCTTGCCCCAATAATCGAGTTTGGCTGTCTGAAGCGCTTCGTTCAGCTTGCCGGGTAACTGGCTGATCGCCTGTTGGAGCGCTGATTTATCGATGTCAAGCGCGGTGCCCGCAGGATCGCCTGTACGTGCCTGCACGTCCGCACGAGTGTCGACAAACTTGCCGTCACTGCTGAACACGGGAGCGTCAGCGCCGGCGATGTGGTTAATCGCCAGTTCCATCAGGGGTATTTCCAGGTATTGACCGGGATTTGCCGGGTCGGGGACGGCGAAGGCCAACTGCTGGACATCCACATTCAATGAGGGGGATGCCTTATTGATGGCGTCCTTGAGCAATCCGGCTACCACTGCTTGCATGTTCGGTTCCCCTTCAAACAGACGCTGGCCGATGGTGTTCACGGGCCCAACGGTCGGCGGGGCGGGCGGCGTGGGTATGGCCGCATCGACCAGGTTGCGTCTGAACGGCGGTGTGGGAGTGGCGAAGCTGGGAACTGGGAGTCCTTCCCTGCGCGCCACGCGCTGTTTGGCTACCTGTTGGCGTTCGCGAACCACAAGGGAGGCGGCGTCGTTCGGAGGATTGTCTTTGAGCAGGGCGGGGAAACCGTCGCGAATGAGCCCCGCGTTTTGTTCGGCCCACTGCGGTGAGCCGTAATGTTCGCGTACGCCGTAAAATTCCATAATGCCCGCTATCGGGTAGAGATAGTCTCCGTAGTTGTAGTTCGGCAAGGCCATCGGCCCGCTACCTCCTATCTCGCGGGCCACTTTCAAGATGGCAGGTTGAAGGGCTGCCCACTGTTTATGTTCAGCGGGAAGTGTGAGCCATTTGATGCGTCCGTCTGAGTCTGGCCCCCAGGCAGACAGACGCCCATCCGAATGGATCACTACACTTTCGATATCCAGGTTGTGTGCTTGCATGAAGCGCTTGAACGCGTCGCTGGAGAGCGCCTCTTTATAGGCTTGTGCTGCCTGTACATAGGACGAATCTTCAGGGGTACCGATGAGGACCCCCTTGGTCGCGTCGGCGCGGGGGTTCATGGCTTTGATTGTCACCAGCCTGCTGAGCATGCGCGCCAGTTCCCGGTCGGCTTCCTCGACACGTTCCGAAGGTGTCGGTGTGCGGTTTGCGTCAGCTACCCCCCTGGTGTGGTTATAGGTTGCCATGGCGATGGCGTTCTCTACTTCGGCTTGTGCCGTCCTGACGCGCGTGGCTTGCGGCGTAAGTGGGCCGTTTAAGGGCATCAGGGTTTTGAATTTATTGTTGTACTGCAAGTCGCGTATCGCACTGGGCAGGTCGTTTGGAAAGTTCGAGAAGGCTTCGCCATAGAAGTTGCTCACCACGTCAATGGGCGCGTTGCGTGCGCCGGTGTACCGAAACGATTCAAGTCGACCGGCGGCTACTTCTTTTGCCGCCGCTGCAACACCTGCGCTGGCTTCTTTCCAGCCGGGCGTATGGCTCGAGAAGAGTTGAATTTTGCCATTGATACTGCATTCCATATCATCCGCGTGGGGGAACCATCTGATCGTGGAAATATCGATGTTATTTTCCTTGGCATAGCGTGCAAACGGCTCTTGAGTGAGTGCTTGAGCGAAGAGTGCCCACGCCTGGCCGAAGGTGGAAAATGGTGGAATGTCAGTGATCGTTGGAAGTTGACCACCGTTTTTTATCACGGACTTTTTGCGACTTTCCAGCAACATCAATGCGGCGCAATACTGGCTTGCCATTTCACTGTCGCTTTTCTCCACAAGGTGTTTGCTTTGTTTCTGGATGCGTTGAAAACGTGCATCCGTTGGGGAGGGCTGCGGATTCACAGGCCACTGTGTGACAGTTTGAGTAAGTGATCGTTTGGCTCTTGGATGTTCTGACGCGCCATTGTTCTGACCGGCCTCCTGTGAGACCGGGTGCGGCTGTACGACAATCGCCTGGGGCGTGATAATCATGAGGTTTTCTCGTAATGGGCAGGGAAATAACGACACCGTAATTGCACTTTGCTGCGTCCGACGTATGACGCGTGGCTTGTAGGGAGTGGTATGGTTAAACTCGGCGGTTCCGCACGTGTGTATCAGGTTTATACGAGGCGCTATCCCGATGCAGAGTGAGCAGTGATGCAGGCCTCCCGCTTGAGCCTCATTTGCCATGCCGCCACACCCGCTCAAAAGTACGGGCGTTTTCCCGATAACGAGTCCGTGGTCATGGATTGGCAAGCGGCGGCGCTGTCCCTGGCCGGGCGCTATAAGAAGAAAACGCGTCTGCTGTGCGCGCCCGAGGCACGCGCCTGGCAAACGGCAGGATTGTTCGGCAGTCAGGCGGTGATTGAAGAGGCCTTGCGCGATGGCGACTTTGGCGACTGGAAGGGCCAGGCCATCAGTCAGTTACGCAGCGATGCGTTAATGGACTGGATGACCCACAGCACCCGTGCGCCCCACGGTGGCGAGTCGGTCGAGCAGATTTGCGCGCGGGTCGCGGCGTGGATGAAAACGCTTGAGGCGCAACCCGGGCACGTGGTGGCCATTACCCATCCCTTTGTGATCCGCGCGGCGATGTTGCACGTCATGCAGTTTCCGGTGTCGATGTTCTATCGGATCGATGTCGAGCCCCTGTCCGCTACCGAACTGCGCTTCAACACGGTGTGGCGCTTGCGCCTGGAAACTCACGCCTGAGTGCGTGAACATGGCAAAATCCACGCCCCGCAATGAGAGCAACCCATGAAACGCATCCTGATCATCGGCATTGGCGCCGGCAACCCTGACTACATCACGATGCAGGCCGTGAAAGCGCTGAACCGCACCGACGTGTTTTTCCTGATGGACAAGGGCCAGAGCAAGGACAAGTTGATCGACCTTCGCCGCGAGATCTGCGAGACCTACATCACCGAACCTGGCTACCGCTTTGTCGAGGCCGAGTGCCCCGAGCGCGTACGTGGCGAGATCGACTACACGACTGCTGTGCAGGACCTCAACCGCGACAAGCAGGCAACTTTCGAGCGCATGATCAACGAGGAAATGGCCGACGGTGAAGTCGGTGCGTTCCTGGCCTGGGGCGACCCGGCGCTGTACGACAGCACTATCCGCATCTTGCAGGCGATCCTGGCCAGTGGCCGCTGCGCCTTTGAATTCGAAGTGATCCCCGGTATCACCAGCGTGCAGGCCCTGGCGGCCCAGCATAAGGTGGCGTTGAACCGTATCGGCAAGTCCATCGAGATCACCACCGGGCGTCGATTGGCGGCGGGGCAGGCCAGCGATGCCGATACCCTGGTGGTCATGCTCGATGCGGAAGATTCCTACCGTACGGTGGCCGATCAGGACCTGGATATTTACTGGGGTGCTTACCTGGGCACGCCAGACGAGATCCTGATCAGCGGCAAAGTCAGTGAAGTGGCTGAAGAGATCGAACGGGTGCGCAAGGCGGCGCGCCTGGAGAATGGCTGGATCATGGACACTTACTTGTTGCGCAAACCCTGAGGTAACGTCCCATGCTCAAACTGCTTGCCCTCGCACTGACCCTGGTGGCCGGCGTTGCCCACGCTGATTCCGAGCTGCACACCGATTTGCCGCTGGCGTACCTGGAACAGACCCAGGGCGATGCGCGCAACGAGCCGCTGGTGATTTTCCTGCACGGGTTCGGTAGCAATGAGGAAGATCTGTTTGGCATCAAGGACGCGCTGCCGTCCACCTGGACCTACCTGTCGGCCCGTGCGCCGACGCCGGTGCAGCCGAATGGCTTTCGCTGGTTTACCAAGGCGCCGGGTGACGGTGACTACGATGGTGTGACCGCTGATTTGCAGAGCAGCGCCAAGCTGATCAAGGACTTTGTCGGCAAAGCCACCGCCAAGTATCACACCCGGCCTGACCGGGTGTTCCTGGTGGGGTTCAGCCAGGGCGCGATCATGTCGTATGAGGTGGCCTTGCGCGACCCGCAGCTGGTGCGCGGCATTGCGGCATTGAGTGGCAGCGTGCTGCCGGTGCTCAAGGCTGAGCTGAAGCCGGATGAGCGCTTGAACAAATTGGCGATCTTTATCGGCCACGGCACCCTGGACCAGGCACTGCCGTATGCGTCGGCGACGCGGGCGAATGAGGTGTTGGTGGGGCTTGGGTTGAAGCCGGAGTTTCATGGCTATCCGGGGATGAACCACACGGTCAGTGAGGCGGAAGTGCAGGACTTGAAAGCGTGGCTGGAAACAAATTTGAAGTGAGCGCGCTGAATGAAGGTGGGAGGGGGCTTGCCCTAATGCCAGTCAGCTAAGGCTTTTTGTAGGAGCGAGCTTGCTCGCGAAAAACTCACAGACGCCGCGTTCATTCAGGAAGCACGCGTTATCGTTGACGTTTTTCGCGAGCAAGCTCGCTCCTACAGGAGGCGATGTACGCTTAACTGACTGGCATTAGGGCAAGCCCCCTCCCACATTTGATGGGCGTTGTCAGGACTCTTTGTTATTTGCCGCCGGTAATCTGCTTCACCAGCTCTGCATGCCCCTTCGTATCATCGGCCCGCGAGATCGCCTGGATTACCAGCAAGTGGTTGCCGGAGCCGCCGAGAAACGTGGAGTTCAAGGTCTTGCCACCGCCCTGGGTGGCGGTGCTGTCCACCTGGCGCAGGCCGAGGCCCTTGAAGGTCAGTTTCTTCTCGCTCAGCTTCTTGAAGTCGGGCAGGGCAGCGCTCTGGTCCTTGACGAAGCCGGCCACGGCGCCATCGAGGAACTGCGGGTCGTTGTCCTTGATGCTCACCCCGTCGTTACGCACGGTTTCGGCGACGATCACCACGCTTTTCGTGGTCTGGTTGGCGTACATCGTGCCTTGGGTATCAGCGGTGCCGTCCTCGGCCTTGCCGGCCGGGAGGGTGTCGGCGGCGTAAGCCTTGGGCAGATTGAAGTTGAACTTACCGCCCAAGGTGGAAATGGTTTGCGTGGCCGGCTTGGCGGCGGCGAAGACGCTGCCGGCGGTCAGCGCGAGGGCCAGCAGGATAGCGGTCTTGGTGAACGTGGCCATGAAGCGCTCCAGGGGTGAACGAGATTGCGGCACATTCTGTCAGAAAATTCGCAATATCGTTCGCCCTTAGCCTCACACCTTGTCGGACTCTTCCTCAAGCCGATCCATCTCAAACAGTCGCGCCAGTTCCGCCCGGGCTTCCTGGGCGGTTTGCATCACCTTGGCCGCATCGTCGTACACCGCGTGCTGGGCGGCGAGCACTTGCAGGTCGTGGTGCTTGAAGCGGGTGATGCGGGCATCGGCCTGGGCCTGGGTCAACCCAAGGCCCACCAGGGTGCGACGGCTCATTTCCAGGCTGGAGTAGAAGGTCTCGCGAACCGGCGAGGCGTCGAGGTCCACCAGGCGGTGCACGTGCTGGCGGTTACGCGCACGGGCGATGATCTGCATGTGCGGGTAGAGGTTGCGCACCAGTTCGGCGGTCTTGATGTTGATCTCCGGGTCGTCCATGGCGATCACGAAGAACTCGGCCTGGTCGACCTTGGCGGCGTGCAGGATCTCCGGACGTTGCGGATCACCGTAGAACACCGGCATGCCGCCGAAACTGCGGGTCAGCTCGATGGTTTCCACCGAGGTGTCGAGGGCGATGAAGGAGATGTTCTGCGCGCGCAGGATCCGCGCGACGATCTGGCCCATACGGCCCATGCCGGCGATCACCACGCGCGGCGCATCGCTTTCGATGGTGCGGTATTCCTCCGGTACTTCCACCGGCTTGACCTTGGGCTTGAACAGCTTGGGGCAGACCAGCAGCAACAGCGGGGTGACGGCCATGGACAGGGTGATGGTCAGCACTAGCACGTCGTAGAGGTGCGGTTCGAACAGGCCCTGGTCGCGGCCGATCTTGAACACCACAAAGGCGAACTCACCGCCCGCCGCCAGCACCACACCCAGGCGCAGGGCGCTTTCGCGGTTGAGATCACCTACCATGCGGCCCACGGCGTACAGCAGCGGCAGCTTCAAACCGATCAACAGCAGGGTCAGGCCGATCACCACCAGCGGTGAGCTGAGCAGCAGGCTGAGGTTGGCGCCCATGCCCACGCTGATAAAGAACAGCCCCAGCAGCAGGCCCTTGAACGGCTCGATCTGGGATTCCAGTTCGTGGCGGTACTCCGAGTCCGCCAGCAGCAGGCCGGCGAGGAAGGCGCCGAGGGCCATGGACACACCCACCAGTTCCATCAGCCAGGCGGTGCCGATCACCACCAACAGGGCGGTGGCGGTGGACACTTCGCGCAGGCCGGTCTTGGCGACGATGCGAAACACCGGCCGCAGAAGGTAGCGGCCGCCGATGATCACCACGGCAATACTGCCGAGGATCTGCAGGACGTGTTGCAGGCCCTGGGCTTCGGTGGTCGGATGATCGCTGCCGGCCAGCAGCGGCACCATGGCAATCAACGGGATCGCGGCGATGTCCTGGAACAGCAGGATCGCAAACGCCAGGCGCCCGTGGGGCTGGTTCAGCTCCTTGCGCTCGGCCAGGCTTTGCAGGCCGAACGCGGTGGACGACAGCGCCAGGCCAAGGCCGAGCACGATTGCGCTGTTCCACGACTGGCCAAACAACCACAACGCCACCGCTCCCATGACCAGGCCGGTGAGCAGCACCTGGGCCAGGCCGACGCCAAATACCGCCTTGCGCATCACCCATAAACGCTTGGGCGACAGCTCCAGGCCGATGATAAACAGCAGCAACACCACGCCCAGTTCGGAGAACTGCGCGACGCTTTGCGGGTTGCCAATCAGGCCCAACACCGACGGACCGATGATCACGCCGGCAAAGAGATAGCCCAGCACCGCGCCCAATTGCAGGCGCTTGGCCAGGGGCACGGTCAGCACGGCGGCGAGCAGGAACACCACGGCTGCTTGTAACAGATTGCCTTCATGGGGCATTGCGAACTCCAGGATCTTTAAAACCAATCGACAGGAGGGTATTAGAGCGCTTTTTACCTTTCGAAAATTGTGTTTTTGCTGCGTTTGAGGGGACAACACGCCAGTGTGTGTCTGGCGGCGGGCGGTTCACACCGGCTTGCGGTATAAACCCACGGCCAGGCCGACGATGATGATCGCAATCGAGATCAGGTCTGGCGCGGGAACGCGCTCGCCAATCAGCAGCATCGAACTGCTGATCCCGAACACCGGAATCAACAACGACAGTGGCGCCACCGTGGACACCGGGTACAGCTTGAGCAGCGAGTTCCAGCCCCAGTAGGCAAAGTGCGTCGCCAGGTACACCTGAAACAGAATGGACAGGATCGCAATGATGTCGAGGCTGGATTGCAAGCCTTCGAACGGCGCGCTGCCATGCATCAGCCAAGCCATGAGAAATAACGGGATCGGCGGAAACAGGCTGGCCCACACCATGAACGAGAAGACCTCAGTGACCCCCGACTTCTTGATGATGACGTTACCCACGCTCCAGGCCAGCGCACTGAGTACGATCAACATCACACCCAGCACTGCGTGGCTGCCTTCTCGGGTGGAGATGATAGCTGCCAGGCCGATCAGGGCCATAAATGCACCCGCCATTTGCGTCCCGCGGAGTGTTTCCCTGAACAACACGCAACCCCAGCCCATTGTGAAAAATACGCTGAGTTGAATGATCAATGACGCGATGCCGGGGCTCACACCCCTCTCGATGCCATAGTTGATCACGCCCCACATGCCCAGCCCGAAGATGACGCCGTAGGCGGCCACGTAGCTGAATTTGACGGCGGGGCGCTTGATGAAGAACACCAGCGGCAGGGCGGCGAGGGAAAAGCGGATGCCCGTGAGGACAAAAGGGTCGACCGAGCGCAGGCCGAGTTTGGTGATGGGGAAATTCACCCCCCATACCAGGGTGACGAGCACGGCTAGCGCCAGGTGTTTTTTCAGCATGGAATGTTCCCTTGGTCATGACGCTTTTTCGAGGGCGTTGATGTTAGGGGAGTGGCGGGTTGGCCCGCTTGCTATGCAAGGCCATCTTTTGACAGAATCGGGCCATGATTCCGACCTTTGATTCCGCCAGCCCAGAAGCCGTGGTAACGCTGCGCGAATACCCTTGCGGCACCGTCTTTGAGCGGCACACGCACTCACGTGGGCAGTTCGCCTATGCCTCCACCGGCGCGCTGAAAATGTTCACCGATCTCGGCAACTGGGTGGTACCGCCGCAACGGGCGATCTGGGTGCCGGGTGGTGTGCCCCATGAAATGCATATGCGCGGGGATGTGGTGATGCTCAATACCTACCTGGACACCGATGCCGCTAAGCGGGCGCGGTTGCAGGACCGCTGCCAGGTGTTTGAAGTGTCGCCCCTGCTCAGGCATTTACTGGAGGCGGCGCTGGCTATCGACTCCTCGGCATTACCCAGCGTGAGGCATCACTGCGTGCTGACGCTGTTGATTGATGAAATCGGAGCCATGCCCGAGCTGCCACTCAGCGCGCCATTGCCGTGCGAGCCGCGGCTGGCACGAGCGTGTCAGCGCTTCCTGGATGCGCCCACGCAGAAAATCACCCTCGACGAGATGGCTGATTGGTCGAACATGAGTCGGCGCACCTTCACCCGCCATTTCTACGAGGGCACGGGGATGACGTTCGTGTCCTGGCGCCAGCAGGTGTGCCTATTGGAAGCCACCGCACGGCTAAGCCATGGCACGTCCATCACCGATGTCGCGTTCGAATTGGGGTTCAGCAGTTCCAGTGCATTCACCTCCGTGTTCCGGCGCAACCTGGGGGATTCGCCGGCGCGCTACCTGGCCAAATCAAAGGCTGCGGCGCAGTTCTGAGCCTTCGCGACCGCCACGCCGGTCAGGATTCACCGTTCTACAGGCCTCCCTTTGTTATTATCGCCGTCCCTCGTTACCAGGAGTCACCGGCCCATGCAGCACCAGTGGGATGAAATGCACCGCACCCGCAAGCCCACGTTCGTATTGTGCGGCGAGCCTCAGGGCGATGTGCTCAATCTCTATGTTCACGGTTACTCGGCGTTCTTTAACCGGCAACAGCTGGGCAATTTCAAGCAACAGCTGGCGGGTATCGAGGGTTCGACCAACCTGATGCTGTTCTGGCCGGCGGGGCATTTTCTGGAAAACCTGTTTGCGCCCTTCAAGGAGGTGATCGCCGCGATGCTGGGTGGTGGCAGCATCGGTGCCGCGACCGTCGGCGTGGGCAAGGCGATTGCCTATTTTCTCGACCACTACAAAAGCGTCGAGGCGCGGGTGGAGGAAGTGGCCAGGAGCTTACTGCCGGAGCTGGCCAGCTACCTGCATGGCGAGGCGCTGCAGGTGCGGCGTATCAACCTGATCGGGCATTCCCTGGGGGCGCGGATTCTGGTCAAGAGCCTGCTTGCCAGCCCGGATACCGCACGGGAACTGCCGTTGGACAACCTGCTGTTGATGGGCGGAGCGATCTGTACGTCCAGCCCTTGGGATGAGGTGTGTGCGCCGCTCAAGGGGCGGGTGATCAATTGCCACTCCAGCAAGGACTGGGCCCTGGCCATGAAGCCGGACACCGAGCGGTGCATCGGCCGGTATGCGATCCCGGTGACGCCGGCACTCAAGGCCAAGGTTACCAATGTGCACCTGGCTACCTTTGATCATGCCGCGTACTGGCCGCAGTTGCAGACCGTGGTGCAGTACACCGACCTCTTGCATGAGCGGCGCGGCGTGATCCGCGCCGACCAGCGCAGTAGCGAGGTACGCTTTGCCGAAGAGGACACCGACTTGCTTGCGGCCCTGGTGCAGGCGCGGCCGGAGGAGCTGGCGTTCCTGGCCGAATTGATGGCGCAAAAGCGCAGTGCGTCGATTGACGCCACGGTACGCGAGCCGCTCAAGCTGGCCATCGAGTTGCAGCGCATGGGCGGCGACAGCTTTATGAACCTTGCCCGTGGCCATGGCGTGAACTATCGGCAGATTGCCGAAGAGGTGGCGCAGCGACTGGGAATCAAGTTTGCCGAGCCCGTTGAAACGGTGGCACTGGCTGACCTCGAAGCCCAGGTCGCGGAAAAACTGCTCGAGCAGTACAAGGACAAACTCAGCCACGCCGACCGCCAGGTATTCGACGCTGAACTCAAGGCGGCGGCGCAAAAGGAGCTGGGTCTGTTCAGCCGTTTCGATGTCGGCCGAACAGCCACTACGGCGTTGAGCGGCACGGCGCTGGCCGGGTTGACCGGGTTTATCCTGCGTCGTGGTGCGGCCTCCGCGATCCCGGTGGTCGGCCAGGCGTTGGCGGCGGCGATGTTGCTGGTGAGCGGTGTACGGGCGTTTTCCGGCCCGGCGTACTCGATCACCACCCTGGCCGTGCTGGTGATCGGGGTGATTCGCCAGCGCATGGAGCGTGAAGCCTTGAACCAGGAGATGGACCTGGTGGTACAGGTCGTGGAGGCGTTTGACCTGCCTCGGGAGACGGTGATGCGCACGGTTGCGTCCGACTGATAAGCTGAGCCCCTGTCGAGTATGTTTGCCTGGGATACCGCGTGAAATTCAGCCTGCCGAAAATCGCTACCGCTCCATTCTGCCCGCCGGAAGTGGCCGGCTCCGTTGCCGTTGACCCCAAGGCGTCCTTCTTCAAGCGCATCCTGATGTTCGCCGGCCCCGGCCTGCTGATCTCCATCGGCTACATGGACCCAGGCAACTGGGCCACGGCCATCGAAGCCGGGTCGCGCTACGGCTACAGCCTGTTGTTCGTGGTATTGCTCGCCAGCCTGGCGGGGATGGCGGTGCAGTGCCTGTGCTCGCGGTTGGGTATCGCTACCGGCAAGGACTTGGCGCAACTGTGCCGTGAGCGCTACAGCAAACGCTCCGCACGCACCCAGTGGGTGCTGGCGGAAATCTCCATCATCGCCACCGACCTCGCCGAAGTACTCGGCTGCGCCCTGGCGTTTCACCTGCTGCTGGGCGTTTCCCTGACCACCGGTATTGTCATCACCGCCTTCGATACGCTGTTGGTCCTGGCCCTGCAAAACCGTGGTTTTCGCCGCCTGGAGGCGATCATGCTGGCGCTGGTGGCGACCATCGGCGTGTGTTTCTTCATTGAGCTGGTGCTGATCAAACCGTATTGGCCGGATGTGTTCAGTGGCTTCACCCCATCCCTGTCGGCCATCAGCGATGCCGCGCCGTTGTACCTGGCCATCGGTATTCTCGGCGCCACGGTGATGCCCCATAACCTCTACCTGCACAGCTCGATCGTGCAAACCCGCCTGATCGGCAAAGACCTCGCCAGCAAACAGGACGCGGTCAAGCTGGCCCGGATCGACACCATTGGCTCCCTGGCCCTGGCACTGCTGGTCAACGCCGCGATCCTGATACTCGCCGCCTCCGCCTTCTACAAGACGGGGCACACTGAGGTGGTGGAGATCCAGGACGCCTACCGCTTGCTCGACCCGCTGGTGGGCGGCGCCTTTGCCAGCATCCTGTTCGGCATCGCCTTGCTGGCGTCCGGGCAAAGCTCGACCTTTACCGGCACCATCGCCGGGCAAGTGATCATGGAGGGCTACCTCAACCTGCGCATTCCCTGCTGGCAACGCCGCCTGATCACCCGTGGGCTGGCGCTGATCCCGGCGTTTCTCGGGGTGTGGTTGATGGGCGACCAGGCCATTGGCAAGCTGCTGATCCTCAGCCAGGTGGTGCTCAGCCTGCAGTTGCCGTTTGCGTTGTACCCGTTGATCCGCATGACCGGCGACAAGCAGCTGATGGGGCCGTTCGTCAATCGCCTGCACACTCGGGTGTTGGCGTGGTTTCTGTTTGCGCTGATCAGTGGCGCCAATGCGTGGTTGATTGGGCAGTGGGTGTTCTGAGTTCCAGGCCGTGGGTGCGGGCTATACCAGGATTGCCAAGGATGTGTACTGGGCAATCTGCGTGTCGGCGGTCAATAGTCTCATCGGTTCACTGATGGCTGTCGCTACGATAAGCCGATCAAAAGGGTCTTTGTGATGAGGCTCAAGATCCTTGACGGCAATCGCGTGTTCCGAGGTGATGGGCAGTTCGACGAAACCGCTTTCAAGGCAGTATTCCCGGATTTCGTCCAGGTCTGCATCGAGTTTTCCAAGGCCGACCTTGATCGCCATTTCCCAGAAGGTTGCCGCGCTGACGTAGATCTCTGCGGCATTCTCGATCAGTCGTCGGGCTTTGCTGGATAGCTTCGGGTCGTCAGTCAGTGCCCAGAGCAGAACATGGGTATCCAGCAGCACCCTCATGGATGGCTGCCCTCAAACGCATCCAGCAGATCGGCTGGCAGGGGCGCATCAAAGTCCTCGGGGACAACGAGCTTTCCTTTCATCGCGCCAATTCGCTGACCTTTGGATTTCCCCACGGGGACGAGTTGCGCCATCGCACGTCCATGCTTGGCAATGGTGATAATTTTGCCGGCGGCGGCGTCATCCACCAGTTTTGACAGGTTATTCTTTGCTTCGCCCAAGGGTACGGTAATCATGAGGTGCTCCGCGTATTTTGGCCAAATATAGCCAAAACTGGGTGAGCTATCCAAGACGAGCCGACCGCTGGTTGCCGCCACACGTTCAGCGCGCGACGGCTTTGGGTACATGAAAACCATGGCATCTCTCCAAAAAGACATCGCCAAAGTCTGCCCCAATGCACCCGGTCCAAAATAGAGTGGCCCGTTAAATCAGACCGAGCCTACTTTTACTACTCGGAAAATTCCTCAACCGCTCATCGATCCCAATACGGCACCGTCCCAAAACACTCCACAAAATAATCGATCACCGTGCGCACCTTCAGGGACAGTCGTCGGCTCCCCGGCCACAGCGCAGCGATCTGCTGCGGCTCCAGCGTGGTCGCCACTTCATATTCCGTCAGTACCGCTTGCAGGGTGCCAGCACGCAGGCCTTCGCCGATCAGCCAGGACGGAAACACCACCAGGCCCAGGCCTTGTTCGGCGGCGTGGGTGAGGGTGTCGGCGTGGTTGCCGGTGATCGGGCCCTTGACGCTGTAGGGTGTCCAGTCGCCCTGGCCTTTGCGGAAGAACCAGCGTTGCTGGCCGGTGATGCCCTTGTAGGCCAGGCACTGGTGATGGAGCAGTTCCTCGGGGTGCTGGGGCGTGCCCTGGCGGGCCAGGTAGGCGGGGCTGGCGGCGAGGCGAAAGCGCTGGGGGGCGAAGATGCGTGCCTGCATGCTGGAGTCGTTGAGCACGCCGATACGGAACAGCAGGTCGGTGCCGTCTTGCAGCGGGTCGACGAAGGTGTCGGTTTGCTGGATGTCCAGTTGCAGCTTCGGGTAGCGCCGGCATAACTCGCCCAGCCACGGTGACAGGTGACGCTGGCCGAACACCATCGGCGCGTTGATGCGCACCAGGCCGCTGGGTTCGCTTTCCTGTTCCTGCAGGGCCTGGCCGGCGGCTTCCAGCTGTTCGAGCATCAAGCGCGCGTGTCGCCCCAGCAGGCGCCCGGCTTCGGTGGGGCTCACCGCGCGGGTGTGGCGGTAGAGCAACTGCTGGCCGAGGGCCTGTTCCATCAGTTGGATCTGCCGGGAGATGGAGGAGGGCGCCAGGCCTTCGCGGCGAGCCACTTCGGAAAAGCTGCAGTGATCCAGCACCGCGACGAACAGGCGCAGCGCCTTGAAACTCAATTCATTCAAGCCCTGCATCAGGCCTCCGGGTTGTGCGTAGTGCGCAAAGGTGTTGTCGGCATACTCCCATTTATCGCACAGGCAGGCCACCGGATAATGCGCGCCATGTTTCCTTTATTGACGCGCAGGTGATGTATGCAGGCCAGTTCTATCGAGGGTGTGGCGCAAGCCAGGCCAAAAAACAGCCTTTTACGGTTGCTGTTGTTGCCGCTGGTGATCCTGGCGGGCATGGGCCTGTCGGTGGAGGCCGGGTTGCTCGGGCCATTGGGCGTCCAGGTGGGACATTTATGGGCAACCTTGAGCATCTTCGGCGTCGGCTCGGCGATTCTGTTTTTGCTGCTGCTGTTCAGCGGCCCGCAGAAGGGCCCGGCGTTGTCCGAGTTGCCGCGCTGGCAACTGATCGGTGGGTTCCTGGGGCCGATGTATGTGGTGGTGCTGACCCTGGCCACGCCGCACATCGGTATTGCCATGACCATGATCGCGATTTTGTCCGGCCAGGTGGGCAAGAGCGTGCTGATCGACCATTTCGGCTGGTTCGGCACCGCACGCAAACGGGTCAATGGCGAGCGCTGGATAGCCCTGGCGTTGATTGTGGCGGCACTTGTTCTGATTGCACGAGGGTAAGGCGATGAATCTGATTCTGTTATTGGTGCTGGTGATTGCTGCCGGTGCGGTGCTGAGTGTGCAGGCGGCAATCAATGGTCGTCTCGGCCAGGCGGTGGGCGTGTTGCGCAGCAGTCTGCTGACGTTCGCAGTGGGCGCGCTCACCACCGCGTTGCTGATTTTCTTCTTCGAACCGGCCCAGGTCCTCAGCCTGCTGGACGTGCCCAAATGGCAACTGACCGGTGCATTGTTCGGCGTGGTGTACATGATGGTGATGGTCGGGGCCGTGCCGGTGGTCGGTACTGCAGTGGCAACCGTGGCCGTGATCACAGGGCAATTGGGCATGGGCATGCTGATCGATAACTTCGGTTGGCTGGGCAACCCGGCTGTCGAACTGTCGAGCAGCCGCATCCTGGCGATGGTGTGTCTGGCTCTGGCCTTGGTGTTCATGTACCGCAGCAATACGCGCACCGACTGATGGTTTGAACCATCGCCGAGGCCTGGCAGTCACTGCTTAAGGTGCCGGCAACCGCCGCACCGGACGACCATGAAGAAGGAGTCTGGCCATGCCTGATCAAACCTGTGCCTGCCCACATTGCAAGTGTGTGCTGGGCGTCGATGCGGTAATGAAGGACGGTAAGGGCTATTGCTGCCAGGGCTGCGCCGAGCACCATGCCCATGGCGAGCCTTGTGCGGCGGCGACGGGGTGCGAGTGCGCCAAGTCGGCTAAAGGCTGAATACGTTCGCAGGGAGCCTGAATAGCGGGCTCCCTGCGTATCGATTACTGGGGTTCCAGCTCCAGGCGCAGGCTGTGGTCGGACAAGCGCCGGCTGTCTTTTACCACGCCGCTGGTTCGTCGACCTTCGAGGGCCAGCACCAGGGTCTGCGCATCATGCAAATCGTCCGGCAGCGGCTGGAACACCTTCAGCACCAGCCAGCCGGGCTTATGCTGCACGCTCACCTGGCACTCGACATGCTTGGCCAATGGCCCGAACAACGTGTCCCGGGTGTAATCGATGCGCGCCTTGCCGTTGATTGAATCCATGCTCATTTCTCCTTGATCAAGCCTGGGCGCGCGCATCCGAGCGGCGCCATTGAACGTTTTTTATGCCGAATTTCTCGGCCTGTTCCTGGCTGGTTTTCTTCACCCGCTCGCGGGCGAAACGGCCGATACGGCCCACGCCGGCGTCACAGCTTGCCCAATGCCAGGCCTCCAAGGTATCCAGCTTTTCCAGACGAATAATGAATGACTTGGCTTCCTCATGAAGGGTGTAGTCGATCACAAACAGTTTTGCGTTATTCATTGGCCCCTCAACCCTGGTGGTGTAAGCAAGTGATCGCCCTCGGCGGCAAAAATTCACTCGGATTGTCCGGCGGTGGTCATTACCATGGCGGCTGACTCCCGATAGATGTGCTCCCCATGGCCCTGGCCGCACCCCCCGACCTCAGTGATCATGCCGTCCCCGTGCAACCCTTGGCGCGCACCTACCCGCGTGGCCTGTACGTGGAGCCCCATCGCCACGACTGGGGCCAATTGCTCTATGCCATGAGCGGCGTGATGTGGGTCGAGACGCCTCGTGAAGCCCTGGTGGTACCGCCCCAGCGCGCGGTCTGGCTGCCGCCGGGCGTGGAGCACGGCATCCGGGTGGTGTCGGATTTGCAGATGCGCAATATCTACTTGCGTCCGGCCTTGGCGGCGACATTGGACAGCCAGGTGCAAGTGATTGAAGTCGGTGGGCTGCTGCGTGAGTTGATCGTCACGCTGGTGGAACAGGGCGACAGCGGTGACGAGGGATATTACGCCGCCTTGGTCGGCCTGGCCCTGCTGGAGTTGCAACGGGCACGCCGCTCGCAGATCCGTATCGCCATGCCGGTGGAGGCCGATCGCCGGCTGATCAGCGCGTGCCAGGCGGTCATGGCGGCGCCGTCCCTGGAGATTCCTTTCGAGCAGCATGCGGAAGCGGCAGGTGCCAGCGTGCGCACCTTGGCGCGACTGTTCCAGCACCACCTGGGCATGGGCTTTGCCGAATGGCGCCGCCAGGTGCAATTGGCCACGGCGGTGGCCGAGCTGATCCAGGGCCAGTCGGTCAGTGCTGTCGCGCGTTCCCTGGGCTATTCGCCGAGCAGTTTCAGCGACATGTTCCGGCGTGAACTGGGGATGGCGCCTTCCCAGTACGTGAGTTGGCCGAAATCCTGAAGCCCTTGGCCGATGCTGCCGGGATGGGCTCCCTACACTAAGCCCATCAACCCAACAGGCGTCGCCCCCATGAGTTACCTGATCTCCCTTGCCATTGGCCTCTTTGTCGGCGTGATCTACGGCGCGCTGGACTTCCGTTCGCCCGCACCGCCTGCCATTGCGCTGGTGGGCCTGATGGGCATGCTGCTCGGCGAAAAACTCTGGCCCATGGGCCGGCAGTTGGTCAGCGGTTGGTTGTCCTGATTCCTTTTCTCCCTTCGATGGATACTGGCAATGAAAGCACTGCAATTTTCCACCACTGGCGACCTTGCCGCCCTGAGCTTCGTCGACGTCGCGACGCCGGTGCCGGCCGCCGATCAAGTGCTGGTACGGATCAAGGCGGCGGGCCTCAACCCCAGCGACGTGAAGAACGTACTCGGGCGTTTCCCCTACACCACCGTGCCGCGCATACCTGGCCGCGACTTCGCCGGCGTGGTGGTGCAAGGTCCGCAGGCGCTGGTGGGGCAGGAGGTCTGGGGCACCGGTCGCGACCTGGGCTTTTTCGCCGACGGTTCCCACGCCCAATACCTCACCGTGTCGGCCAAAGGCGTGGCGCACAAACCTGCCCACCTGAGTTTTGCCCAGGCCGCCAGCCTGGGTGTGCCCTACACCACGGCCTGGGATGCGCTGCAGCGCAGTGGCGTGGACAAAGGCACGTGCTTGCTGGTGATCGGCGCCAATGGGGCGGTGGGCAGCGCGGCATTAGCCTTGGGGAGGGTCCTGGGTGCGCAGGTGTTGGCAGCGGTGCGCAAGGCTGATCAGGTCGAGGTATTGCAGGGGCAAGGGTTCGACGCGATTGCGTTGGGCAAGCCCGAGGCGCTGGGCGCGCAGGTCAATGCGGTGTTCAAGGGCGGCGCCGATGTGATCTTCGACACCACCGGTTTCTGGCTGCCGGCGGCCGTGGCAGGCCTGGCGCCGTTCGGTCGCATCGCGATCATTGCCGCGCCGGTGGACGGTCACGTACAACTGCCGGCCCTGGCCCTGTATCGCAAGGGCGGCTCGGTGGTGGGGATCAATTCATTGCTCTACAACTGTGAGCAGTGCGCGGTGATGCTGGAGCAGTTCGGACGTTTTTTCGACGAAGGCTTGTTGCCGCTGCCCACCGGCCTGCGCGAGGTGGCGCTGGTCGATGGGGTGCAATGCTATGGGGAGGTGAACCAAGGCAGCGCGGACAAAATCATCTTCCTGCCTTGACACTTTTTGAGCGGCACTAGGCTTCTGGAACGCCTTTTTTCCAGGCCGACCAGTTGTTGAGGATCGCCTGTACCAGCGGGTTCCCCGTGCGGTACAGGTTTTCCAGCGCCGGTACGAACCCGCCCTGGTCGGCGTATTTGAGCAGGTTGTCGACTTCGCTGTAGCCGGGGTATGGGCGGTCGAAGTCCGAACCGGCACGTACGACGGCCAGGCGCTGGATGTCCACCAACCCCTCGCGACTGGCGCGCAGCAAGGCTTCGTACGTGGAGTTGTCTTCCTGTTGGGTGGTGCAGTACTCGCCTTTGTTATCCGTGAGCAACTTGGTCCACACCTCGGCGCGTTCGCTCAGGCGCGTACCGGAGAACCAGGTATTGCCCGCCAGGGTGTCGCAGCGGGTGACTTGCGGCGGCTGGTTGGCGGGCGCGGCGGGGTAGTGTTTGCGCCAGGCGGCGGACTCTTTGCTTTCCGTAAGTTCGACTGTGTGCGACAGGGCGAACGCCTTGGCCTGCAGCTTGGGGTTCAGTTCAAACACTTCGGTCTTGTAGTCCAGCGGCGGCTTTTCGTTGGGCCCCTTGGTGTTGATACCAAGGTAGCCGGTCGGCCAATCCTTGGGCGCATCCCGCGAATCCAGCTCCCACTGGGTGCCGAACTCCACCAGGTAGTGGGCCCAGGCGGCAGTGCCGATGGTGCCGTGTTTCGGGCTGATCCCGGCAATCCCGGCAATCAGGAAATAGCTCTGGCGCAGGTCGAACTTGGGCGACAACGCCAGGGCCAGGGTGGACGCGGCGGCGTTGGTCTGGCCCATGCCGGTCACCAGCAGGCACACGTCCCGGGTGTTGCAGCGGATCACCGGGTATTCGGCGGACAGGCCCGGCACGCGCACTTCTTGCTTGAGTTCCAGGCGGTCGATCCAGGTTTGCGCCTCGGGGGCGAACATGGTGATCAGCATCACCTTGGGCTTGATGGGGGCAGCAGAATCAGCCAGCACTACATGGGGCAGCAGGGCAAGGCCGACGGCCAGCGAAAGACGGGTAAATGTATTCATCTAATACTCCTTGATCAGAATTGGTAGCCCACGCCGGCGTAATAACCCCAGCCGTCGGAGCGGGCGCGGAAGTTACCCTCGCCGAAGTTCAACTCACTGCCATCTTCCCAGTTGCCGCCGTTATGAAAATAACGACCGACCAGGGTGAAGCGCAGGTGGGTGAAGGAATACAGCAGCACGTTGGTTGCCACCAGGGCGTTGGCGGTGCGCGCCGGGTTGTCCTTGTGCAGGTCCGAGCCGAAATCGTAGTTGGTGAAACCGATATAGGTCAGCGACGCACCGTTGTCGAACTTGCCGATGGGCACGATGTATTTCATCTGCGCGCGGTAGCCATCCCAGGAATACTCATTGCTGGCGCCGTAGTTTTCCCACTGGTAACGCCCGTAGAAGTTCGCCGACAAGTTGACTCGCGAATGGGTGTCGATGTCCGTACCGAGGCCGCTGTACAGGGTGTTGGCGCGGTTGGCTTTATTGCTGCCGTGGTCGTAGATCCAGTCGAACGCCACATACCATTCCTTGAACGGGCCGATGGCCAGGCTGCGTCCGGCCAGGTAGTCGATGGAGATACGCGGCTCGTGCTCCATGAAGACCGGCGAGCCATGGTCCCACGCGCCTTTGTCGTTACTGTTGCCGATGCCGAGGATCTTCGGCACGTCGATGTAGCCGTACAACTCGAAGGGCCCCTTGCGGCCGAAGTACTCGTATTCCAGGTAGACATCATCCTGGGGCTTGGGGCCGAAGCTGATGTCTTTACTGCCGATCAGTGTCAGATCCTGGTTGAACCATTCCGACAGATAGACGCCTTTTTTCGCCGGGCTGGCCTCAGGGCTCAGGGTTTCGCCCTGTGCTGAGTCATCCACGGATTTTTCCTGCGCCAAAATGGGCGCGCTGAGTACTCCCGTTACGGCGGCCAGTAGCAAGGAAACACCAAAGCAGGCACGGGGCTTTGAGGTGGGGTGCATTGAAAGTCCCTATTCGTACGCGGTTTGAACCCGATTCATCGGGTCGTGGTGAACTTGGCGGTCAAGTTCGTACCGCAAACGGTTGCACAGGCTGTACCAACTTTGCTTAATGGATTGAATGTCATGGAAAAAAGCCGAATTACTCGACCTTTTGATCAGAAATGACTGGGTGTCATTTTCTCGATGGGGTTGAACAGGTGTATCGGCGGTTCGCGGCGATATTCACTGGGCGTCTGGTGCATCTCGATCCGAAAGTGCCGGTTGAAGTTGGACAGGTTGGCGTAGCCCACTTCAAAACAAATATCCGCCACCGACATCTCGCTTTGCAGCAATAACCGACAGGCGCGTTGCACGCGGAATTTGCGCATCAGGTCGATAAACCCATGGCCCGTGTTGCGCTTGAAGAAACGTGAGAAGCCCGGTTCGCTCATGTCCAACTGTTGGGCGATGACCGAGAGGCGCACGTCGCCGGTGAGTTCGCGCATCAGGTAGTCGAAGGCCTTGTTGATGCGCTCGGCGCTGCGTGCGTCCAGGGTCGGGGCGTAACAGGGGCTGGCCAGGGCCTTTACCTGCTGCGCCGGAGCGTTTTTCAGGCTGTCGAGCAGTTGCAGGAACAGGGTCAGCCGTTGCAGGCCGTGGGCGTTGCCGATGGCCTCCATCAAGCGTGCGGCCTGCACGGCGGTGTCGCCGCTGAATTCCAGGCCGCGCCGGGCCTGTTCGAACAGCGCGTGCAAGTCGCCGAGTTCCGGCAGGGTGTCGCGCAGGGCGAGGAGGGCGGCGCCGTCGAATTGCAGCACCACGTCACGGCCGGCCAGGTGTTCGCCGGGCGCCAGTTCGCCGATCCAGTCGTGGGGCAGGTCCGGGCCGATCAGCGCCACATGCCCGGCACTGAACGCACCGATATAGTCGCCCGCCACCAACTTGCCGCTGCCCTGGCGAATCAGGTGGATTTCGAATTCGGGGTGGTGGTTCCAGCGCGCCAGATCGTAAGGGTAGTCGTGCTCGAACCAGCGAAAGCAGTGCTGCGGCTCGGGCAGGATCACCTCAAGCTCGGCGGGGCGGTGTTCGAACAGCTTGGCGCGACTGACGGGCATGGTGATGCCTCTTCTATGGGTGCAGTCGCCTCAAAATACGCGGGTGGCACTACCTGCGCTACCCCCGGTTTCGCCCGGCACTGATACTTTTTTGATCCTGAGCCAGCGGTTAAAAAAGTATCAGCCGCGCATGCGCCATGCGTTTGTGAGGGCTAGGCCCAAGCTGCTGTAATCGGCCCTCAACAACAAAAACAACAGGTGGAAACCGCTATGTCCAAGATTCCGCAAGCGTTGTTCCTGCTTTCCGGCCTGGCCTTGGCTTTGCCCAGCCAGGCAGCCGACACCGTGACCATCGCTACTGTCAATAACAGCGACATGATCCGCATGCAACGCCTCTCCAAGGTGTTCGAGCAGCAGCACCCGGACATCCAGCTCAACTGGGTGGTGCTGGAAGAAAACGTGCTGCGCCAGCGCCTCACCACCGATATCGCCACCCAGGGCGGCCAGTTCGATGTGCTCACCATCGGCACCTACGAAACCCCGCTGTGGGGCGCCAAGCGCTGGCTGGAACCACTGACCCAATTGCCGGCCGATTACGACGCCGACGATATCTTCCCCTCGGTGCGCCAGGGCCTGTCGGTCAACGGCACCCTGTATGCCTTGCCGTTCTACGGGGAAAGCACCGTCACCTACTACCGCACCGACCTGTTCAAGCAGGCCGGCCTGAGCATGCCGGCGCACCCGACCTGGACGCAGCTCGGTGAATTCGCCGCCAAGCTCACCGACAAGAACAACGGCCAATACGGCATGTGCCTGCGCGGCAAGGCCGGTTGGGGCGAGAACATCGCGTTGCTGAGCACCATGGCCAACGCCTTCGGTGCGCGTTGGTTCGATGAGCAGTGGAAGCCTGAGTTGACCAGTCCCGAATGGACCGCCGCCGCCAACTTCTACGTCAACACCCTCAAGCAATACGGCCCGCCCGGCGTGTCCAGCAACGGCTTCAACGAAACCCTGGCGTTGTTCAACAGCGGCAAGTGCGCGATCTGGGTCGATGCCAGCGTCGCCGGCTCCTTCACCACCGACAAGAGCCAGAGCAAGGTCGCCGACAGCGTAGGCTTCGCCGCGGCCCCCACCGAAGTCACCGACAAAGGCTCCTCCTGGCTGTACGCCTGGTCGCTGGCCATCCCGGCCACGTCCACGCACAAGGACGCCGCCAAGGCCTTTATCGCCTGGGCCACGTCCAAGGACTACATCCAGTTGGTCGCCGATAAAGAAGGCATCACCAACGTACCGCCTGGCACCCGCCAGTCCACCTATAACGCGTCGTACCTCCAGGCCGCACCGTTTGCCCAGGTGACCCTGGAGATGATGCGGCATGCCGACCCCGCGCACCCGTCGGCCAAACCCGTGCCGTACGTGGGCATCCAGTACGTGACCATCCCCGAGTTCCAGGCCATCGGCACGTCCGTCGGCAAGCTGTTCTCGGCGGCGTTGACGGGCGGCATGTCGGTCGAGCAGGCGTTGCTCCAGGCGCAGTCCACCACCGAGCGCGAAATGAAACGCGCCGGCTATCCCAAATAATGTTCAAAGGACACCCTGCCTTATGAAACGACTCGAAGGTAAGAGCGCGCTGATCACCGGCTCGGCGCGCGGGATTGGCCGCGCGTTTGCCCAGGCCTATCTCCATGAAGGCGCGACCGTCGCCATCGCCGACATCAACCTGCAGCGGGCCCAGGCCACCGCCGCCGAACTTGGCCCGCAGGCCTACGCGGTGGCGATGGACGTCACCGACCAGGCCTCCATCGACAGCGCGATTGCCGCCGTGGTCGCCCAGGTCGGCAAGCTCGACATCCTGGTCAACAACGCGGCGCTGTTCGACCTGGCGCCCATCGTCGATATCACCCGCGACAGCTTTGATCGGCTGTTCTCGATCAATGTCGCCGGCACGCTGTTCACCCTGCAAGCCGCCGCCCGGCAGATGGTCTGCCAGGGTCACGGCGGCAAGATCATCAACATGGCCAGCCAGGCCGGGCGGCGTGGCGAGCCGTTGGTGGCGATCTACTGCGCGACCAAGGCGGCAGTGATCAGCCTGACGCAATCGGCGGGGCTCAACCTGATCAAGCAGGGCATCAACGTCAACGCCATTGCCCCGGGCGTGGTGGATGGAGAGCATTGGGACGGGGTGGATGCGTTGTTCGCCAGGCATGAAGGCCTGGCGCCTGGCGAGAAGAAGCGGCGGGTGGGGGCGGAGGTGCCGTTCGGGCGGATGGGGACGGCCGAGGATTTGACCGGGATGGCGATTTTCCTGGCGTCGAAGGAGGCTGATTATGTGGTGGCCCAGACCTACAACGTCGACGGCGGCAACTGGATGAGCTGAAGTCATTCCCCAATCAAAACTGTGGGAGGGGGCTTGCCCCGGTACAGACCGCAGACACCTTTACATGTATGAATCATGGCCAGGAGGTAACTGGCCATGTCATGGAATCGAGAGTCCCCGATGGATCAAAAAGTCATCTGCTTGATTGCCTGCTCGACATACTGGCTAGCTCAAATCATGCAGGTCTCGCCCGATGGGCTGACTCAAAGACCATTCAGAAAACTTTACCCTCAACCCTTGCCGTTCCGGTGTGCAGCACATAGGGCCAACCGTATAGCTTTCCGCCTCTGGAAAGGGTGCAAGCCTGAGCAATGGCCAAGTCACGCCGTCCGTTGAGTACTGCAAGCGTAGTGCTCCATCGGAAATGGTTAAACGAAGCCAGAAATCATTTGGGTTACCGGTGAAGCAGCTAGGCGCCCAATCCGACCGGCCTTGGGTCAGCACGCTGCTGATCATTGGCATTCCATCGTTATATTCTATCCCCGCCTTGAGCCAAGTCTCCTCATTGAGCCTGACCATAATTCCGGCTTGATCATAGAGCTCGCGAAAATCGGCGTTAACTCTGACCTGAGCAGTAAAGCTTCCTGAGGTTGAAAACCCTAAGAAATGTCCGCTGTCGCGTATGAATCCGTAGTGCGTTTCACGCCAGAAGTCGGTTTGGGCGTCGGTAACCATCTCCAAGGTGCCGTCAGTAAAGACTTGGCAAAGGCTCGGTTTATTCAGCCAATTAGCAGTTCGCCAAATTGACGCTTCAATGTCCTGATTGACCTCTGCAGTCTGCTTTCTGTCCATCCTGTTACCTCCACAATTTATTGGGTGGATCTGCGTTGCAAGCCAGTGCCAACGCTGCGCTTTCTTCCCTGAGTCGATTAGAAATTGCATGGTAAGCCAGTTTTGCACATCAACATGACCTTGGAGTACGAACGTCAACGTTAGCGTAGCGTGCTGCTCTGTGATGGCAGGGGAGTCAAACCAAGTCCTGTTGTCGCTTGGAGGCAGATCTTCATATGATGATCCTGGAACGCTTAGGATTACTCACTCAATTCAGTAACAGCCTGGAGGAGGCCACGGTTTATGGATATCGAATTTCGCGGTAATGGTATGCGTGATAATCCGTCTGTAGGTACATGCGATGAGTACGGCGTGAGCGCAATTACCAGCGTTGACGATCTGACCGAAGCTCGTCGTAAGATTGCTGTGGCGCACCCAGGCTTTAAACCTCTGTTCTCGCTCGATGATCTGCACCAAGCCCGCTACACCTCGGGGCATGCGCGCAACAATTTAGGGATGGACGATGCATCGGAGCAGGACATAGCGGGCTTACCTCCAGAGTGCTTCGAGAATGGTGAATACATAGGCTATCCGACTACGAAAGCGGAGTTTGCAATCTGCTATCGCAATTTCATGAACTTGGCTGCAGTCACATCTTTCGAAGATGCTTGCGCTCATGGTTTGACACTCGATGAGCAGGCCCTGCAAGAGTGGATCGCTTACCAGAACGACCCTGTCTCTCTTCTAGAGCAGCCTCTTTCAGCGCTCCTGGTGCCCGTTCAGCAGTCTTGCCAGGCACTCGCGGCTTTCCCGAATGGCTATTTCACGTCCGACCTGGATCCTGCGAAAAACTTTGCGGTTGCGCGTCACTTTTCAGAAGCACATGGCTATGAGTTGATGGGCGTAGGTGCTTCTTACATCGGCTTCATTCGTGCTGAACCGCCTGATACATCCCTTGCTAACGTCGTAGCCAAAGACTTCTGTGCGCTCTACAACACCAGCGATGAAGACCTACAGACACGCATTTGTGCAGTCGCACAGGCGATCTCCGGCCGGACGCATTTGTGGCTCCGTTACGTGGAATGAGCTCCGTGCGTATGGGTGCATCACTTTCCCCATACCACGAGGATCGACCGCAATGACTCGATAAGCAGCGTCCACCAGTTGGGGCATTACATAGCGCCCTGCATACCAGCTCTGCGGCCAGCCAGGAATCAGCAAGATAGGCGGGCCCCCTCCCACATTTGAACGTCATCGTCCTTGAAAAGGGCGCCTAGTCGGCAAAACTGCGATCAAAGAAGTAAACCGCCCCAGGCTTCAGGTTCTCCACCGTCGCCTGGGGCCTGCCGCCTTCACCCTGCTTCTTGCGCCCCGTCTCGCGCAAATATCCCGCTTCCGTCAGCTTCAACAAGCGCTGGCGAATACTGGTCTTGAGCACCGGCCGCTCCAGCACCAGGGAAAAGATCGTGGTCGCCTCCGGCGCGCTGAACTCATTGCCCAGGAACATCAGCGGCAAGCTGCTGTACAGCGACTTGGAAAACAGGCGTTCCTGCACGGCCGCGACGATGCTGTTGTGATCGAACGGCAACTTGATGCTGCCATCGGCCACCGCCTGCAGCGGGAACCAGCCTTGATGCTCACTCGGCGCCACCTCATCCGCGACGATCGCCAGGTAGTACGTTGACGACGACCAGCAACGCGGGTCGCGAAACGCATCACCCACCGTGCCCACTTGCTCGCTCCAGGCCAGCTCCAGGCCGACCTTGCTGCTGGCGCGCAAGCGTTCCACCGCATCCTGGAGGCTCAGATCTTGCACGCCGCCATTCACCACCACCCCCGGCAACGCCCAATGCCCGGCGAAGGGCTCGGCTTCGCGCTTGTTCAGCAACAACTGGAGTTCCCCGGCGGCGCGGCAGTAGCACAGCACGCACAGGTCGACGGTATGGAGGTAGGGGCTAAGGGGCATGTGACGTCCTTCTGAACAGCGGTGGGGCACAGTCTAACGGATCGAACAGATATGTCATGTACCTGCGTCAGGATAGATAAATAAATGTTTCTTGCAATGAAAGTACATGACGTGTACTTTTGTTTCCAGGCCACAGGAGAACCGCCATGACCCTTGCGAAAACTGCCATTGCTTCATTCGACGTCGATGCCCAGAAGAGCTTCACGCCGCTGTGCCCCAACGAGTTGCCGGTGGCCGGCGGTGACCGGATCGGTGCCGAACTCAACTACATGGCCAGCCTCGCCGGCCACCGCGTCGGCAGCAAGGACGCCCACACTCCGCATGCACCCTGGGTGGTCGCCCAGCACAGCGAGATGCTCCAGCCCACCGGCCTGGTACACGCCGATGTGACCTGGGTCAGCCACTGCGTGCCGGGCACCGAAGGCTTTACCTTGCTCGACGAGCTGCCCACGCCCTATGACTACGACTACTTCATCTGGAAAGGCGTCGAACCCGACCTGCACCCCTATGGCGCCTGCTATCACGACCTGCACGACAAACTCTCCACTGGCGTGATCGAGTACCTCAAGGCCCAGGGCGTCACTCGCGTGATCGTCGGCGGCCTGGCCCTGGACTACTGCGTCAAGACCACCGCCTTGCAACTGCTCAAGGCCGGCCTGGAGGTGGTCCTGCACCTGCCGGCGTGCCGGGGGATCAGTGAGGAGGGCGGTGTACAGGCCGTCAATGAGTTGCTCAAGGCCGGTGCCGTCATCAGCAGCACCCGCGAAGAACTGGCCGCGATGGCCACGCGTTAAGGAGATACACCATGGAAAGTGCCTACGACTACGAAGCCCCGGTGATCCAGGGCTTGCTCGACACCGACTACTACACCTTCACCATGATGCAGGCGGTGTTGCACCAGCACCCGAATGTCGATGTGGAATACAACTTCATCGTGCGCGCCAAGGAAAAGCTCGGTCACCTGATCCCCGAGTTGCGCGCCGAGCTTGAGAACATGGCCGGCCTGCAGATGCGCGAGGGCGAATTGCGCTTTCTGTTCAACCCACGCTTTCGCGAATACCTGACCCCCGACTACGAACGCTTCCTCGGCCTGTTCCGCTTCAACCTGCGCTATATCCACGTCAGCGAAGTCGACGGCCAACTGAACATCCGTGTGGTCGGGCCGATGCTGCACTGCATCATGTTCGAACAACCGGTACTGGCGCTGGTCAGCGAGCTGCGCAACCGCGCCAAATACCCCGACGTGACCCTGGAAGACGTCACCCGCAAGCTCTACCAGAAGTTCGACTGGCTGGAGAAAAACCTCAGCCGCGAGGAGTTGGCCGACCTGCGCGTCTCCGATTTCTCCACGCGCCGGCGCCTGTCGTTCAAGGCCCAGCGCGAAGTGGTGGACATCATGCGCCGCGACTTCCCCGGCCAGTTCGTCGGCACCAGCAATGCGCACCTGGCTTACGAATTCGACCTGCCGCTGATCGGCACCATGGCTCACCAGTGGATGATGGTGCATCAGCAACTGGGGCGGTTGCGCGAAAGCCAGAACGCCGGCCTGGAAAACTGGGTGCGTGAATACCGCGGCCGCCTGGGCATTGCCTTGACCGACACCATCAGCACCGATTTTTTCCTCAAGGATTTCGACCTGTACTTCGCCAAGCTCTATGACGGCCTGCGCCAGGACTCCGGTGATCCCATCGCCTGGGCCGACAAGGTGCTGGCCCGCTACAAACAGCTGGGTATCGACCCGATGACCAAGGACCTGATGTTCTCCGACGGCCTGAACTTCGAAAAGTGCCTGCCGATCCTGCGGCACATCCGTGGCAAGGCCAGGTTCGGTTTCGGCATGGGCACCAGCCTGGCCTGTGATGTGGACGGCGTTGAGCCGCTGAGCATCGTCATGAAGCTGGTGCGCGTACACGGCGAACCGGTGGTGAAGTTCTCCGATGACCCGGTGAAGAACGTCTGCGAAGACCCCTCGTTTTTGCAGTACGCAGCGAAGGTATTCAATGTCGGCAACGTGGAGGTGTGACATGCAGGAACGTATCGCGCAGGAACTCAACATCGATCGCACATTGGTGAAGGGCGGTGAAGCCCAGGAAATCCAACGGCGCCTTGACTTCATCAAGACCACCTTGCGCCATTCAGGCTGCAAGGCCCTGGTACTGGGCATCAGCGGTGGCGTCGACTCCCTCACCGCTGGGCGCCTGTGCCAACTGGCGGTGGAGCAACTGCGGGCCGAGGACTACGCCGCGCGCTTTATCGCCATGCGCCTGCCCTACAAGACCCAGGCCGATGAGAGCGATGCCCAGGCCTCGCTGGATTTCATCACCCCGGACCACATCGACACCCTGAACATCGCCGCCAGCGTCGACGGCCTGATGGCCAGCCTCAGCGCCACCGAAGCCAGCGCCGCCCAGGTGGATTTCATCAAGGGCAACGTCAAGGCCCGCACCCGCATGATCGCCCAGTACGCCGTGGCCAACCTGCACAACGGTCTGGTGGTCGGCACCGACCATGGCGCCGAAGCATTGATGGGCTTCTTCACCAAATTCGGCGACGGCGCCTGCGACCTGGCCCCGCTGTCGGGCCTGACCAAGACCCAGGTGCGCCTGCTGGCCGGTGCCCTCGGCGCCCCGGCGAACCTGGTGCACAAGCAGCCCACGGCCGACCTCGAAGAGCTGGCGCCGGGCAAGCTGGATGAACAGGCCTATGGCTGCACGTACGAGGAGATCGATGCGTACCTGATGGGTGAGCCGGTGAGTGAGCGGGTGAGGGACATCGTGGAACGCGCCTACCTAAAGACCGCCCACAAACGTGCGTTACCCATCGCCCCATGATCGTTCCCACGTAGCGTGGGAATGATCAACTCGCCGTCTGCAAGTAACTGTGCATCGCGTCCACCCGTGCTCGGGTCTTGTCGGTGGTCGGCGTAGTCGGGCTCGACGGAATCTGGTCGCCTTCTTCCAATGCCGGTGCCTGAGCCTCGGCGGCCAGAAACAAGGCGTTGAGTTTCTGCGCCCGTTCCGGCAGGTCATTGCGTGCGGCCACGTTGAGCAGCACCGCGCCTTCCTTGGACTGTGCATATTCCATCGGCACGCCGAGCCGTTTTTGAGTGGCGACCTGAGTCGGGGTGACGCTGAAGATCCAATGTGGGCATCGGAACCAGCGAGTGTTGGCGCCCCATCCATCATGCAAAGCACAGGAAGATAGGATCCAATTACGGTATAACCCTCGGACGCTTTAGTTTTCCGAGGCCCCGTTTTTCATGCAAAGCCCTTTGCAACGCCCGCTGTGGCAGGTCTACCTGATCTTTCTGGCACCGATGGTGCTGTCCAATTTCCTGCAAAGCTTTTCCGGCACCCTCAACGGTATTTATGTCGGGCAGATGCTCGGCACCCAGGCGCTGGCGGCGGTGTCGGGGATGTTCCCCATCGTGTTCTTCTTCATTGCCCTGGTGATCGGCCTGGGGGCCGGCGCTTCGGTGCTGATTGGCCAGGCCTGGGGCGCCCAGGAAACCGGGATGGTCAAGGCGATTACCGGTGCCACCCTGACCCTCGGCGCGCTGGTGGGCCTGATCGCAGCGGTGCTGGGCAGCCTGTTTGCGCGCCCGGCGTTGCAGGCATTGGGTACGCCTGCGGATGTGCTCGACGATGCCGTGGGCTATGCCCAGATGATGATGCTGATCATGCCGCTGTTGCTGGTATTTATCCTCTATACCCAGCTGTTGCGCGGGGTCAGCGACACGATCTCGCCGCTGCTGGCGCTGATGGTCTCGACCCTGGTCGGCCTGCTGTTGACCCCGGCGCTGATTCGCGGCTGGATTGGCCTGCCGCCCCTGGGGATCCAGAGCGCGGTGTACGCAGGCCTGGTGGGGAATGCCTCGGCGATGCTGTTTCTGATCCTGCGCCTGCGCCATAAAAACCATGTGATGGCGCCGGACCGCGAACTGCTCGCGGCCTTGCGCCTGGACCGCGTCATCCTCGGCAAAGTCCTGCGCATCGGCTTGCCTACAGGCTTGCAGATGGTGGTGTTGTCGCTGTCGGAGTTGGTCATCCTTGCCTTGGTCAATGGCCATGGGTCCCAGGCCACGGCGGCCTATGGGGCGGTGACGCAGATCGTCAACTACGTGCAGTTTCCGGCCCTGTCGATTGCCATCACTGCTTCGATCCTCGGGGCCCAGGCGATTGGGGCCGGGCGGCTGGAGCGTATCGGGCCGATCCTGCGTACCGGGCTGTTGATCAATACGTGCCTGACCGGTGGCCTGATCGTGCTGGGCTATCTGTTGTCGCACTGGTTGCTCGGGTT
The DNA here is from genome assembly GCF_005233485.1 of Pseudomonas sp. CFBP13509. Lineage (NCBI taxonomy): Bacteria > Pseudomonadati > Pseudomonadota > Gammaproteobacteria > Pseudomonadales > Pseudomonadaceae > Pseudomonas > Pseudomonas sp. CFBP13509. The sequence goes on along the minus strand of NZ_QGAA01000026.1, from coordinate 15,888 downwards.
GTTCATCACCGATGACGCCGCACGCGTGAATGCCGAGCACCTGCTGCACATCATGTTGTGGAGCATCCTCGTGTTCGGCTTCCAGGCCGTGATCGGCGGGATCATGCGCGCCAGCGGCGTGGTGCTGATGCCGGTGGCGATCTCGATCTTCTGCGTGCTGTGTGTCGAGCTACCGATGGCGTACCTGTTGAATGCGCACTTCGGCCTGGAAGGCGTCTGGATGGCGTTCCCGGTAACGTACCTGGCGATGCTGGGGTTGCAGGCCGCGTACTACCGGCTGGTGTGGCGGCATAAGCAGATCAAGCGGTTGGTGTGAGTTTCAGGCCGCGCAGCAGGAGTTCCAGGCCCTGCAAACCTTGCTCCAGACGCTCATCCGGATGTTCTGACCGGGCGATCCACAGGGCGGTGTTGACCAGGCTGCCATTGATCAACTGCGCCAGCGCCAGGCTCGGTGCGCCAGGGACGATGCCCGCCTGCATCAGGGCTTCCAGCAGTTGGCGCAACGACTCGACACAGTGTTGCTGGGAGCCGGTATCGCCCAATACAGCCGGCGCATCCTGCAGCACAACGCGTTGGATTTCGCCGTCCTGGGCCATGCGCAAATAAGCGCGGCAGCGTTCGCAAAAACCGCTCCATGGGTCTTGGGCTTCGTCTGAGATACGCTGCAAACATGCGTCCATCTCACGATCGAGTTGAGCAACCACGGCGGCCAGCAGCCCCTTCTTGTCGCCAAAGTGGTGGTACAGCGCGCCGCGTGTCAGGCCGACGTGGGCGGTGAAATCGTCCATCGATGTATTGGCATAGCCTTGGGTGGCGAAGGCCTGCCGTGCGCTGGCGAGCAGTCGGGCGCGGGTGTCTTCGATCATTTCGGCACGGGCTCGGCTCATGGGCAGGACTCACAATGGGCAAGTGAAAGATTGACATACGCTGCGTATGTTACGCATGATTCGCCACATACGCACCGTATGTATTTTGCCTTGATCACTGCGGATAGCAAGTTCCAGGGCATCAGGAAGAGGTTGAGCAGGATGGCAAACCCTTACGCCGAGTTGTTCCAGGTTCCCGGCTCGCGGGCCTTCGTATTGGCCGGCATGCTGGCACGCATGCCGGTGTCCATGGCAGGTATTGGCTTGATCACCATGCTTTCCCTGGTGCACGGCGGTTATGGCCTGGCCGGTTCGGTGGCGGCGGTGTTCGCCCTGGCCACTGCGTTTTGCGCGCCGCAGGTGTCACGGTTGGTGGACCGGTACAGCCAAGGCCGGGTGCTGCCGGTTGCTGCCTTGATCGGCGGCGGGGCGCTGTTGATGCTGTTGCTGTGCACGCGGTTGCAGGCACCGACCTGGACGCTGTTCCTGTTTGCTGCCCTGGCGGGATGCATGCCGAATATGTCGGCCATGGTGCGGGCGCGCTGGACCGAGCTGTACCGCGGCCAGCCCAGGCTGCAAACCGCCTTTGCCCTGGAATCGGTGCTGGATGAGGTGTGCTTCATCATCGGCCCACCGATTTCGGTGGGCTTGAGCGTGGTGCTGTTTCCCGAAGCCGGGCCTCTGGTGGCCGCGTTGCTGCTGGCGGTTGGGGTTACCACGTTTGTGCTGCAACGCGCGACCGAACCCCCGGTGCATGAGCACCACGCTCACCATCAGGGCTGGCTGATCGCCTCACCGTCGGTGCTGATCCTGATGATCCTGCTGCTGGCCATGGGGGTGATCGTGGGTGTGGTGGATGTGGTCAGCGTGGCCTTTGCCCAGCACCAGGGCCAACCGGCGGCGGCAAGCATCGTGCTTTCGGTGTACGCCATCGGCTCGTGCCTGGCGGGGTTGGCCTTTGGCACCCTAAAACTCAAGGCGCCGCTGCCCCGGCAGTTCCTGTTCTGCGGCGCGGCCACGGCGTTGACCACCTTGCCGTTGCTGATGGTCAGCAACATTCCGGGTCTGGCGGTGGCCATCTTCATTTCCGGACTGTTCTTCGCCCCCACCCTGATCGTTTCCATGGCCCTCGTGGAAAAGAGCGTGCCCGCGAGCCGCCTGACCGAGGGCATGACCTGGCTGATCACCGGCCTGAGCATCGGCGTGGCCATCGGTGCCGCCAGCTCCGGCTGGATGATCGACCATTTTGGCGCCGCCAGCGGGTTCTGGGTGGCGTTGGCGGCGGGGGCGGTGGTGATGGGGTCAGCGGTGTTGGGGTATCGGCGGTTGGGTTGAGCATCACAACCCACAATCAAACGTCAGCCAGTCACGGGGCAGGAATCCCCTCGGTGATGTTGCAGGAATTCGTTCAGCGCCTGGCGCGTCAGGTCGTTCAGGGTCACCTTTTTACGTGTCGCTTCAAGGGCGGCGGCAAGATGAAGATCGTGGCCGACCCGCACGTTAAAAGAGCCTTTGCACGGCTTCTCCGGTGTTTGCCCAAGGGCCTGGCAGGTAGTGAGGTAGTCGTCCACAGCTTCGCGAAATGCAGCGTCCAGTTCGGCGACGGTTTTGCCTTCGTAGCTCACCAGTGCCTTGATGAACAGGATCTTGCCGAACAGGCAGTTGTCTTCGAGGCTGGCTTCGATAGAGCCGACGTAGCCATTGTGTTTCAGTTGGTTATTCACTGAATCAGTTCTCCTGATTTCAATTGTTCGATGATCTGGCGTCGAATGTAGTGTTTCAGTTCGTTGCCGGGATGGGGCTTGTGCAAGGTGATCATTGCACTCGGATCGCCAATGTCGAACTTGACGCGGCTTCCAGCCCCCTCAATCTGTGTGTAGCCAAGACGACGCAGCAGCGTGACGAGCTCGGGCCAGGTAAATGCCATGTGCTCGTTGAGCAGTTTGGCGAGCAGCTTTTCATTTTTGGACACGGCGTTCCCTGCGTGTAACTAAATGTAGTTGCAAAAGATGGTGTCCGTCAATGCTAGCTGGGGTTCGTGTGTCGTTCCCGGGATTGATGTAACCCTTGATGACAGCTCGCTCTGCGCCTCCCATCCCCCGCTAATTTTTCCCTCTCCGGTTCGTTTTATAGGGACGACGTGCCTTTGTGCTTCCTGCCTATTGCTCCGGACTCCAACAAATGAATGCTGAAGACTCCTTGAAACTTGCTCGCCGGTTTATCGGGTTGCCCCTGGAAAAACGCCAGCTGTTCCTGCAGGCATTGCAGAAAGAAGGGGTGGATTTTTCGCGGTTTCCGATTCCGGCCGGCGTGGAGGCAGAGGACCGCCAGGCGCTGTCCTACGCGCAACAGCGCATGTGGTTTCTCTGGCAACTGGACCCGAACAGCGGCGCCTACAACCTGCCGGGCGCCGTGCGCCTCAAGGGTGCGCTGAACCTTGGCGCCATGGAGCAGGCGTTCGCCAGTCTGGTGGCCCGGCACGAAACCCTGCGTACGGTGTTCCAGCGCCAGGCCGATGAGCGCCTGATGCAGGTGGCCGTACAGCCGTCGCTGGCCATTGAGCAACTGGACCTGACGGCGTTGGCCGCGGCCGAACGCGAACACGCCGTCAACGACGCGGCCAGCCGCCAATCGTTGCTGCCGTTCGACCTGGAACACGGCCCGCTGCTGCGCGTGCAACTGCTCAAGCTCGATGCCCAGGAGCACGTGCTGCTGCTGACCCTGCACCATATCGTTTCCGATGGCTGGTCGATGAACGTGCTGATCGACGAGTTCATCCGTTTTTACGACGCCCACGAGCGCAACGAAGCGCCGCAATTGCCGGCGCTGCCGATCCAGTACAGCGACTACGCCTTGTGGCAGCGCCGCTGGCTGGAAGCGGGGGAACAGGCCCGTCAATTGGAATACTGGCAGGCGCGGCTGGGTGATGAGCATCCGGTGCTGGAACTGCCAACGGACCACCCGCGCCCAGCCATGCCCAGCTATCAGGGCACCCGCCACAACTTCGCGATTGACCCGGCGCTGGCCGCGCAGTTGCGCACCTACGCGCAACAGCACAACGTCACCCTGTTCATGCTGCTGCTCGGCGCCTTCAATGTGTTGCTGCATCGCTACACCGGCCAGGGCGATATCCGCGTCGGCGTGCCGATCGCCAACCGCAACCGTACGGAAGTCGAGGGGTTGATCGGCTTCTTCGTCAACACGCAAGTCCTGCGTACTGAGCTGAGCGGGCAAACCCGCGTCGCCGAGTTGCTGCAAGGTATCAAGGAGCACGCCCTTGGCGCCCAGGCGCACCAGGAATTGCCCTTCGAGCGCCTGGTGGAAGCCCTGAAGGTCGAGCGCAGCCTGAGCCATACGCCGCTGTTCCAGGTGATGTACAACCATCAGCCGGTGGTGGCCGACATCGCCTCGGTCAGCACCGCCTCCGGCCTGGAGCTGGCCCTGGTGGAGTGGCAAGGCCGCACCACCCAGTTCGACCTGACCCTCGACACCTATGAAAAATCCGGCACCTTGCACGCCGCGCTGACCTACGCCAATGACCTGTTCGACGCGCCATCCATCGCGCGGATGGCGCGCCACTGGATCAGCCTGTTGCAGGCCATGGTGGCCGATGGCGAACAGCGCATCGGCGAGTTGCCGATGCTGGCCGTCGATGAGCAACAGAGGCTGGTGCACGCCTGGAACCAGACCGCGCAAACGTATCCGAGCGAGCGGGGCATTCATCACCTGATCGAAGACCAGGTACAGCGCACCCCGGATGCGCCGGCGCTGGTGTTCGGCGCGACCATGCTGACCTATGCGCAACTCGACGCCCGTGCCAACCAACTGGCCCATGCCTTGCGCGACCACGGGGTCGGTCCTGATGCGCTGGTGGGTATCTGCGTTGGGCGTTCCATCGAGATGGTCATCGGCCTGCTGGCTGTGCTCAAGGCCGGCGGCGCCTACGTCCCCCTCGATCCCGAATATCCCCAGGAACGCCTGGCCTACATGATCGAAGACAGCGGCATCCAGCTGCTGCTCAGCCAGCACAGCCTGCTGCCACTGCTGCCTGTCGAAGGCATTCGGGTGATGCGCCTCGACCAGGCGCCCGGCTGGCTCGACGCTTACAGCGTCGCAGCGCCCGCCGTCGACATCCACGCGCTGAACCTGGCCTATGTGATCTACACCTCCGGTTCCACCGGCAAGCCCAAGGGCGCCGGCAACAGCCATCGCGCACTGGTCAACCGCCTGTGCTGGATGCAGCAGGCCTACGGCCTGGATGCCAGTGACGCGGTGCTGCAGAAAACCCCGTTCAGCTTTGATGTGTCGGTGTGGGAGTTCTTCTGGCCGTTGATGACCGGCGCCCGCCTGGTGGTCGCCGCCCCTGGGGAACACCGCGAGCCGGCGCGCCTGATCGAGACCATCGGCGAGCACGGGATCACCACCTTGCACTTCGTGCCGTCCATGCTCCAGGCGTTTATCCATGAGCCGGGCGTGCCGCGCTGCGCCAGCCTCAAGCGTATTGTGTGCAGCGGCGAAGCCTTGCCCCTGGACGCGCAACTGCAGGTGTTCGCCAAGCTGCCCCAGGCTGGTTTGTTCAACCTCTATGGCCCGACGGAAGCGGCCATCGATGTGACCCACTGGACCTGCATCGACGAAGGCCGTGACGCCGTGCCCATCGGCCGCCCGATCGCCAACCTCGGCACCTACGTGCTCGACGCGCAGCTCAACCCGGTGCCTGCCGGCGTGGCCGGCGAGTTGTACCTCGGCGGCACCGGCCTGGCGCGCAGCTACCACCGCCGTCCGGCACTGACCGCCGAACGTTTTGTGCCCAGCCCCTTCGGTGACGGCGCGCGCCTGTACCGTACTGGCGACCGGGTGCGCCAGCGTGATGACGGTGTGATCGACTACCTTGGCCGTCTCGACCACCAGGTCAAGCTGCGCGGCTTGCGCATCGAATTGGGTGAAATCGAGACACGCCTGATGCAACACCCAGCGGTGCGTGAGGCGGTGGTGCTGGTGCACGGCGGCAAACAACTGGTGGCCTACCTGGTGCTGGAGGGCGAGGCGCCCACCGACCTCAAGGCCTGGCTGCTCGGTAGCCTGCCGGAATACATGGTGCCGACCCATATGGTGCCCCTGGCCAAGCTGCCGGTGACCGCCAACGGCAAGCTCGACCGCAAGGCCCTGCCGTTACCGGATGCAACGCCGCAACAGGCCTATATCGCGCCGCAAGACGACCTGCAAAAAGCCCTGGCGGCGATCTGGAGCGATGTGCTCGGCGTCGAGCAGGTGGGCCTGGACGACAACTTTTTCGAACTGGGCGGCGATTCGATCATCTCCATCCAGGTGGTCAGCCGCGCGCGCCAGGCGGGGATTCGCCTCAGCCCGCGCGACCTGTTCCAGTACCAGAGCGTGCGCAGCCTGGCGTTGGTGGCCGGCTTCGAGCACTCCACCGTGATCGACCAAGGCCCTGCCAGCGGCGAGGTGATCCTGACCCCGGTGCAGCAAGGCTTTTTCGCCCAGGCGATCCCCGCGCGTCACCACTGGAACCAATCGTTGTTGTTGACCCCGCGCGAGCGCTTGGAACCGGCACGCCTGGAAGCCGCCCTGACCCAGGTGATCAACCATCACGACGCCTTGCGCCTGCGCTTTGTGCAACAGGCCGACACCTGGCAGCAAGCCTACGCCGCGCCGGTCACCGCGCCGGGCCTGTGGCAGACCCACGCCGGCAGCGACGATGAACTGGCGGCGCTGTGCGATGAGGCCCAGCGTAGCCTCGACCTGACGCAAGGCCCGCTGCTGCGTGCCGCGTTAGTGAGCATGGCCGATGGCAGCCAGCGCCTTCTGCTGGTGATCCATCACCTGGCGGTCGATGGCGTCTCCTGGCGCATCGTCCTGGAAGACCTGCAACAGGCCTACCGCCAGGCAGCGTTGCCGACCAAGACCAGCGCCTACCAGCTGTGGGCCGAACAGTTGCAAGCCCATGCCCGCGCGCTGGACGACCAACTGCCGTACTGGCAGGCGCAGTCGGCCGACGCGGACTTGCCGTGCGACAACCCCCAGGGCGGCCTGCAAAACCGCTTGGGCAGCAAGCTCGAAATCCGCCTTGACGCCGAGCACACCCGTCAACTGCTCCAGGACGCGCCAGCGGCCTACCGCACCCAGGTCAATGACCTGCTGCTGACGGCCCTGGCGCGGGTGGTCAGCCGTTGGAGCGGCCAGAACGCCGCACTGATCCAGCTGGAAGGCCATGGCCGCGAAGACCTGTTCGACGGTGTCGACCTGACCCGCACCGTGGGCTGGTTCACCAGCCTGTTCCCGGTACGCCTGCAAGCCTGCGGCGAGCTGTCGGCTGCGATCAAGGCGGTCAAGGAGCAACTGCGTGCCGTGCCCGCCAAAGGCATCGGCTACGGTCTGCTGCGCTACCTCGGCCCGCCTGCGGCCCGCGAAGCCCTGGCGAACCTGGCCGCGCCACGCATTACCTTCAACTACCTGGGCCAGTTCGACCGCCAGTTCAACGAGTCCGTGTTGTTTGTACCGTCTACCCAGGGCAGCGGCCAGGCCCAGGATGCCGAGGCACCGCTGGCCAACTGGTTGACCGTGGAAGGGCAGGTGTACGGCGGTGAGCTGGCGCTGCAATGGGGGTTCAGCCGCGAGATGTTCGAGGCGTCGACGGTGCAGCAGTTGGCGGATGACTACGCGGCAGAGCTCAAGGCCTTGATCGAGCATTGCCGAGCCACCCCGGCAGGGCAGGTTACCCCTTCGGACTTCCCACTGGCGCGCTTGACCCAACAGCAACTGGACGCGTTGCCCGTGGCGGGGCCGGCGATTGCCGACCTTTATCCGCTGTCGCCGATGCAGCAGGGCATGTTGTTCCATACCCTCTACGCGCCAGAAGCCCAGGCGTACATCAACCAGTTGCGCGTGGATATCGACGGCCTCGACCTGCTGGCGTTCGGCCGCGCCTGGCAGGCGGCACTGGACCGCCATGACATTCTGCGCAGCAGCTTCCACTGGCTGGGCCTGGACAGTGCCCATCAAGTCATCCAGCGTCAGGTCGACGTGCAGTTGCACGTGATCGAAGACATCGATGCCGACTTCGATGCGCTTGCCGAGGCTGAACGCGAGAAGGGCTTCGCGCTTAATGCCGCGCCGCTGTTTCGCCTGATGCTGGTGCGGGGCGCCGGTAACGCCTGGCATCTGATCTTCACCAGTCACCACATCCTCATGGACGGTTGGAGTAACGCCCAGTTGCTGGGTGAAGTCATCGCCCACTATGCCGGCCAGGCCTTGCCCGCGCCGCTGGGGCAGTTCCGCGATTACCTGGGCTGGCTGCAACAGCAAGCGTCGGGTGAGACGTTCTGGAAAGCCGCCCTGGCGCCGTTGCAAACACCCACCTTGCTCGCGCAAGCGCTGCGCGCGCCGGTCGATGGCCTGGGCACGGCTGAGCATCAATTGATCCTTGAGGGCGAGTTCACACAGGCCCTCGGCGAGTTCGCCCGTCGCCAGAAAATCACTCTCAATACCGTGCTGCAAGGAGCGTGGAGCCTGTTGCTGCAGCGCTACACCGGTCAGGATTGCGTGGCCTTTGGCGCGACCGTCGCCGGGCGTTCGGCACCGCTGCCGGGGATCGAGCAGCAACTGGGCCTATTCATCAACACGCTGCCTATCGTCACTACGCCTTCGCCAGCCCAACCGGCCGCCCAATGGCTCAACGAGTTGCAAACCCTGAATCTCAGCCTGCGTGACCACGAGCATGTGCCGCTGTACGACATACAAGGCTGGGCTGGTCAGCAGGGCGCATTGTTCGACACTTTGCTGGTGTTCGAAAACTTCCCTGTGGCCGAGGCCCTGAAGCAGGGCGCACCCGCAGGCCTGGCGTTTGGCCATATTCACAACCATGAACGCACCCATTACCCTTTGACCTTGGGCATTGAGTTGGGGGCCAGCCTGCGCCTGGAGTTCAGTTACGACCGGGCGCGGTTCAGCGCTGAACAGGTCGCACGCTTGAGCGCCAACCTGCACCACCTGCTGGTGCAGTTGCTCGCGGATGCCCAGGCGCCCCTTGGCAACCTGCAATTGCTTGACTCCACCGCACAACGCGACGTGCTTGCACTGAGCCAGTCGCCGGGCGCTGCCCAACGCCAACTGCGCGTGCACGAACGCATTGCGGCCCAGGCTGCTGCCACACCGGACGCGCTGGCGGTACAGGCTGGCGAAGCGCGCTTGAGCTATGCCCAGCTCAATGCCCATGCCAACCGGCTCTCCCATCGCCTGCTGGAACTGGGCGCGGGCCCGGGCCAGCGCGTGGGCCTGGCGTCGCGGCGCGGCCCGCAACTGATCGTCAGCCTGCTGGCCGTGCTCAAAAGCGGCGCGGCCTATGTGCCCCTGGACCCGAACTATCCCGCCGACCGCCTGGCCTACATGCTGGCGGACAGCCGCCTGGACCTGTTGCTCAGCGAAGCCGGGTTGCTGGCCGACCTGCCGCTGCCGCAAGGGCTGGCCCGTCTGGACTTCACCGTCTCCGGTACCGAGCTGGCCGGCTACCCTGCCAGCAACCCACTCACCCAGGCTGCCGCTGCCGATCTGGCGTACGTAATCTACACCTCGGGCTCCACCGGCCAACCCAAGGGCGTGGCCATCGACCATGCGGCCCTCGGCCAATTCTGCGACAGCGCCGAGGTCTACAGCCAACTGTGTGCAGAGGACCGCGTGCTGCAGTTCGCGACCTTCAGTTTCGACGGCTTTGTCGAACAGTGCTACCCGCCGCTGTGTGTGGGCGCCGCGCTGATCATGCGTGGCGATGAACTGTGGGATGCCGGGCAACTGGCACGGGAAATCGTCGAGCAGGGCGTGACCCTGGCTGACTTGCCGGCGGCCTACTGGTACCTGTTGGCCAAGGAGTGCGCGGCCGATGGTCGCGCCCTGGGTAACCTGCGCCAGGTGCATGTGGGCGGCGAGGCCATGTCGGTGGAAGGGCTGCGCGCCTGGCACGCGGCCGGCCTGGGCGGCGTGCGCCTGGTCAACACCTACGGGCCGACCGAGGCCACCGTGGTGTCCAGCGTGCATGAGTGCCAACTGGCGGATGCCAGTGATGCGTTCGGTGTGCCGATTGGCCGGGCGAGCGATGGTCGCTCGCTGTATGTACTCGACAGCGGTTTCGAGCTGTTGGCCACCGATGGCGTCGGCGAGCTGTGCATCGGTGCCGAGTTCGGCCTGGCCCAGCGTTACTTCGACCGCCCGGCGTTGACCGCCGAGCGCTTCCTGCCGGATCCGTTTTCGACGGTTCCCGGTGCGCGACTCTACCGCAGTGGCGACCTGGCCCGTTACAACGAGGCGGGCGCCTTGGAGTACGTGGGGCGTATCGACCATCAGGTGAAGATCCGCGGGTTCCGTATCGAAATGGGCGAAATCGAGGCCAGCCTGCAAGCCCTGCCGTGGGTGCGCGAAGCTGCCGTCGTTGCGCAGCCGAGTGCCACCGGTACGCAGTTGGTCGCGTACGTGGTCGCGGCCCACGGCCAACCACTGGATACCCAGGCGCTGGCGGCGGTCTTGCGCCAGTCCTTGCCGGATTACATGGTGCCGGGGCATTGGCTGGTGCTCGATGCCCTGCCGTTGAACAACAACGGCAAGCTTGACCGCCGCGCACTGCCGCTGCCGGACCTGAGCCAGGCGCGACACGTCTACCGCGCGCCGCAAAGCCCGCTGCACATGCAATTGGCGGCGATCTGGCAAACGGTGTTGCACGTCGAGCAGGTGGGGCTCGATGACCATTTCTTCGAACGCGGTGGCCATTCGTTGCTGGCCACTCAGGTGATCTCCCGCGTGCGTCACGACCTCAAGCTGGACGTGCCGTTGCGAGCGTTGTTCGAGCAGCCGACGCTGGAAGCGTTCGCGGCGGCCTGCGCAGGGGTGCAGGCCGGCACTGCCAGCCCGATGGTGGCGCTGGGGCGCGACCGTCCGTTGGCACTGTCCTTCGCCCAGGAACGCCAATGGTTCCTTTGGCAACTGGATCCCTGCAGTGCCGCCTACCACGTACCGACCGCATTGCACCTGCGCGGTGAGCTGGATATCCCGGCACTGGAGCACGCGTTCCAGGCCTTGGTGCAGCGTCATGAACCGCTGCGTACCACCTTCGTGGAAGAGGCTGAGCACACCTGGCAGGTCATCCAGCCCAACCTGGCGATGGTGATCCAACGCCAGCAGGTGCAAGACTCGGCCATCGAGCAGGCGGTCGCGCAAGAGATCCAACGCCCGTTCGACCTGCTCAACGGTCCGCTGATGCGCGTCATGCTGCTGGAGATCACGGCCGCGCACCATGTGCTGGTGATCACCCAGCACCACATCATCTCCGACGGCTGGTCGATGCAAGTGATGGTCGACGAACTGCTGGCGCTGTATCAAGGCCAGGCGCCGTTGCCGGCCTTACCGATCCAGTACGCCGACTATGCCGTATGGCAGCGCGATTGGATGGCGGCCGGGGAGAAACAACGCCAACTCGATTACTGGCGTGCGCGCCTGGGCACCGAACACGCGGTGCTGGAACTGCCCCTGGACCACCCGCGCCCGGCGGTGCAAAGCCAGCGCGGTGCGCGTCGGCGTGTACACCTGGATAACGCCCTGGTGGCCGAGCTCAAGGCACTCGCCCAGCGCCAGGACGTGACTTTGTTCATGCTCCTGCTGGCGTCGTTCCAGACGTTGCTGCACCGCTACAGCGGCCAGGCCGAGATCCGCGTCGGGGTGCCGATCGCCAACCGCAATCGCCTGGAAACCGAGCGTCTGGTTGGCTTCTTCGTCAACACCCAGGTGCTCAAGGCCGACCTGCACGGGCAGATGGCCTTTGACCAGTTACTGGCCCAGGTCAAGCAACGTGCCCTGGAAGCCCAGGCCCATCAGGACTTGCCGTTCGAACAACTGGTAGAAGCGCTGCAACCGGAACGCAGCCTCAGCCATAACCCGTTGTTCCAGGTGATGTTCAATCACCAGGACAACCTGCGCGCCGGCCCGGTGCAACTGCCTGGCCTGGCTCTGCAGCCGGTGGATTGGACCGGTCACACGACCCAGTTCGACCTCAACCTGGAAACCGAGGAGTCCGTCGACGGCCTTTGGGCATCCCTGACCTACGCCACCGACCTGTTCGACGCCGCCACCCTGGAGCGCCTGGCCGTGCACTGGCAGAACCTGCTGCGCGCAGTGGTCAACGATGCCTCCCAGGCCCTGGACGAACTGGCGATGCTCAGCCCATCGCAATGGCAGCAGATGGTCGAAGACTGGAACCACACGACCGTCGACTACCCACGCGAGCGCTGTGTCCACCAGTTGTTCGAAGCACAAGCCCTGACACAGCCGCACGCCATCGCGCTGCAATTTAATGGCGAGGCCGTGAGCTACAGCGAACTCAACCGCCGCGCCAACCGCCTGGCCCATCGCCTGATCGCGGCGGGCGTTGGCCCGGACGTGCGGGTTGCGGTGCATGTGGAGCGTTCCCTGCACATGGTGGTCGGCCTGCTTGCGACCCTCAAGGCCGGTGGCGCCTATGTGCCGCTGGACCCGCAATTCCCGGCGGAGCGCCTGGCCTTCATGCTCGAAGACAGCCGCGCCCAGGTGCTGCTGACTCAGTCGCCGCTGATTGGGCGCCTGGTGCAACCGCAAGGCCTGCAGGTGCTTTTGGTCGAGGACGCCGGCGGTGACGAACACAATCCGCAGGTCAGCGTCACGCCGCAACACCTGGCCTATGTGATCTACACCTCCGGCTCCACCGGCAAGCCCAAGGGCGTGATGGTGCCGCACCAGGCGCTGTGCAGCTTTACCTGCGGCATGGCCGGCACCCTGGACATCGGCGCGCAGGCGCGGGTGCTGTCGCTGACGACGTTCTCGTTCGACATCTTTGCCCTGGAGCTGTACGTGCCGCTGACAGTCGGCGCCACGGTGCTGCTGAGCGGTCAGGAACTGGCGCTGGACCCGGAGGCGATAATCGACCTGGTCACCGCCCAATCCGCCAGCGTACTGCAAGCCACGCCGTCCACCTGGCGTATGCTGCTGGAAAGCCCACGTGCCGATGTGCTGCGCGGTATCAAGTGCCTGTGCGGCGGCGAAGCGCTGCCGGCCGATCTGGCCCAGCGCATGCTCGACCTGCAAGGCCCGGTATGGAACCTCTATGGTCCCACCGAAACCACCATTTGGTCGGCGGCCCATCGCCTGCTGGAGGCGCAACCTTTGGTCGGGCGCCCGATCGCCAACACCGCGTTGTTCATCCTCAATGCCGGGCTCAGTCCATGCCCGGTGGGTGCGGCCGGTGAACTGCTGATCGGCGGCGTCGGCCTGGCACGCGGCTACCACGCGCGGCCAGCCCTCACCGCCGAGCGTTTCGTGCCCAACCCGTACGGCGCGCCGGGCGAGCGCCTGTACCGCACCGGCGACCTGGCACGCTACCGTGCCGACGGCGTGGTGGAGTACATCGGCCGGGTCGACCATCAGGTCAAGGTGCGCGGTTTCCGTATCGAACTGGGCGAAATCGAAGCCTGCCTGCGCGAGCATGAAGGCGTTCGCGAAGCCGTGGTGCTGGCCGACAACGACCGCTTGATCGCCTACCTGGTGACGTCTGCGGCACAGCCGGCGCAAGCCTACACAGCGGCCTTGCGTGAGCGCCTGCCGGACTACATGGTGCCGGCGCACGTGATGTTCCTCGACGGCCTGCCCTTGACCCCCAACGGCAAGCTCGACCGTAAGGCCTTGCCCAAGGTCGATACCCGCCTGTTGCTGAAAAGCCATGTGGCCGCCGTCACCCCGCGCGAACAACAGGTCGCGGCGATCTGGGCCGAGGTGCTGGGCGTGCCCCAGGTCGGCCTTGACGACCATTTCTTCGAGCTGGGCGGGCATTCGCTGCTGGCTACGCGGGTGGTATCGCGGGTGCGCCAGGCACTGGCGCTGGAAGTGGCGCTCAAGACCCTGTTCGAACACCCATTGCTGGGTGACTTCGTGGTGGCCCTGGGTGAGGAGGGCGTGGTCGCGCCGGCGCTGCTCAAGGCCGATCGCAGCCAGCCGTTGCTGCTGTCGTATGCCCAGGAACGCCAATGGTTCCTCTGGCAACTCGACCCCGAAAGCGCCGCGTACCACATCCCCAGCGCCCTGCGTTTGACAGGCCCGTTGGACCTGGCGGCGCTGCAACGCAGCTTCGACACCTTGCTGGCACGCCATGAAAGCCTGCGCACCCATTTGCGCCAGGACGCCGCCGGTACGGTCCAAGTGATTGAAGACTCGGGCCTGATTGAAATCGATTTGGTCGACACCGATGAAGCCAGCCTCAAGGCACGGGTGGCTGACGTCGTTGCGCAGCCATTCGACCTGCTGCGCGGGCCGTTGCTGCGGGCCCGGTTGCTGCGCCTGGCCGAGGACGAACATGTGCTGGTGCTGGTGCAGCACCATATCGTCTCCGATGGCTGGTCGATGCAACTGATGGTCGAGGAGCTGGTGCAACTGTACGCCGCCTTCAGCCACGGGCAGACGCCAGCCCTGCCGGCCTTGCCGATCCAGTACGCCGACTATGCCGTGTGGCAGCGCCAATGGATGGAGGCGGGAGAGAAGGCCCGTCAACTGGCCTACTGGCGTGAGCAGTTGGGCGGTGTGCAGCCTGTGCTGGAATTGCCTTTCGACTACCTGCGCCCGGCCGTGCAAAGCCATCGCGGCGCTCGCCTGGGCATCGAGTTGCAACCGCAGCTGCTGGCCGGTTTGCGTCGCCTGGCGCAGAGCGCCGGAGTGACTTTGCCGATGGTGCTGCTGGCGTCCTACCAGGCGTTGCTGCACCGCTACAGCGGTCAGGAAGACGTGCGTGTCGGGGTGCCGATTGCCAACCGCAATCGCCTGGAAACCGAGGGGCTGATCGGTTTCTTCGTCAATACCCAGGTGCTCAAGGCCGATATCCACGGGCAGATGAGCGTTGTGCAACTGCTGCAACAGGTACGCCAACGTTCCCTCGAAGCCCAGGCCCACCAGGACCTGCCGTTCGAGCAGTTGGTCGAAGCGCTGCAGCCCGAGCGCAGCATGAGCCTGAGCCCACTGTTCCAGGTGATGTTCAACCATCGCGTGACCTCGGCAGCCAATCACCTGCAGCGCCTCACCGAACTGGACGTCGAGGTGCTGAGCTGGGATGAAGGCGTGGCCCAGTTCGACCTGGCACTGGACGTGGAGGAAAGCCAGGCGACCCTGCGTGCCTCCCTGAGCTACGCCACCGATCTGTTTGCCCCAGCCACTATTGAGCGCATGGCCGGCCACTGGCAAAACCTGTTGCAGGCGATGGTTGCCGACCAACAGCAATCCATCAGCCAACTCAACCTGCTGGGCCAGGATGAGCAACGGCACATCCTGCAGCTGTGGAACCAGACTGACGCCGGCTTCTCGGCCGAGCGTCTGGTACACGAAATGGTTGCCGACCGCGCCGCCGAAAACCCCGCTGCGGTGGCGGTCAAGTTCGATGCGCAAACCCTGAGTTATGGCGAGCTGGACCGCCAGGCCAACCGCCTGGCCCATGCCTTGATCGCCCGTGGCATCGGCCCCGAAGTGCGCGTGGCAATTGCCATGCCGCGCAGTGCCGAGAGCCTGGTGGCGTTCCTCGCGGTGATGAAAGCCGGCGGCGTGTATGTGCCGCTGGATATCGAATACCCACGTGATCGCCTGCTGTACATGATGCAGGACAGCCGCGCGAAGTTGCTGCTGACCCACACCAGTGCGTTGCCGCAACTGCCGATTCCCGAGGGCCTGGACAGCCTGGCCATCGATCGCACCGAGGCGTGGGCCGACTACAGCGACACCGCGCCGGAGATAAAACTGCACGGCGACAACCTTGCCTACGTGATCTACACCTCCGGCTCCACCGGCCTGCCCAAGGGCGTGGCGGTGTCCCACGGCCCGTTGGTGGCGCACATCATCGCTACCGGCGAGCGTTATGAGACATCGCCGGCCGATTGCGAACTGCACTTCATGTCGTTCGCCTTCGACGGCTCCCACGAAGGCTGGATGCACCCGCTGATCAACGGCGCCAGCG
>NZ_QGAA01000025.1:0-77401 GCF_005233485.1 Pseudomonas sp. CFBP13509 | reverse complement strand
AGCATGCGTGAAGACGGCGAGCGCTGGGTGCGCAGCGGCGCCACCGCGCCCGAAGAAATCCTGCGCGTGACACGGGACGCCTGATGAATCGCTACCGTTTCGAAGCCGCCGATGCCATGGGCAAGATCGAGAGCGGACACCTGGAAGCCGACAGTCAGCGCGAGGCGTTCGGGATTTTGCGCCGGCGTGGCTTGACGGCCTTGTCGGTGCACCTTGAGCAAAATACGGCCTCGGGGGCTGGCGCGGGCCTGTTCAGCGCCAAGCTGTCGGACAACGACCTGGCCTGGGCCACGCGGCAACTGGCGAGCCTGCTCAGCGCCAGCCTGCCACTGGAGGCCGCGTTGAGTGCCACGGTGGAACAAGCCGAGCGCAAACACATCGTCCAGGCCCTGAGTGCGGTGCGTGCCGATGTACGCAGCGGCATGCGCCTGGCGGATGCCTTGGCCGCGCGGCCACGGGACTTTCCGGAGATCTACCGCGCGCTGATTGCGGCGGGGGAGGAGTCCGGCGACCTCGCCCAGGTGATGGAGCGGTTGGCCGACTACATCGAAGAACGCAATAACCTGCGCAGTAAAATCCTCACCGCGTTTATCTATCCTGGAGTGGTAGGGCTGGTCTCGATCGCCATCGTGATCTTCCTGCTCAGCTACGTGGTGCCCCAGGTGGTCAGTGCGTTTTCCCAGGCGCGCCAGGACTTGCCCGGGCTGACATTGGCGATGCTCAATGCCAGTGATTTCATTCGCGGTTGGGGTTGGCTGTGCCTCAGTGCTTTGATCGCGGGTTTCTGGGGCTGGCGTGTGTACCTGCGCAACCCGCTGGCGCGTCTGGGTTGGCATCGCCGCGTGTTGCGCCTGCCGCTGATCGGGCGTTTTGTACTCGGGCTCAATACCGCACGGTTTGCCTCGACCCTGGCGATTCTCGGCGGCGCCGGGGTGCCGCTGCTGCGTGCACTGGAAGCGGCACGCCAGACCTTGTCCAACGACTGCCTGAGCCAGTGCGTCAACGACGCCACTGCCAAGGTGCGCGAAGGCGTCAGCCTGGCCACGGCGCTGGCGGCGGAGAAAGTCTTCCCGCCACTGCTGATCCACCTGATCGCCAGCGGCGAAAAGACCGGCTCGCTGCCGCCGATGCTCGATCGCGCCGCGCAGACACTGTCCCGCGATATCGAGCGCCGGGCGATGGGTATGACCGCACTGCTGGAGCCACTGATGATCGTGGTGATGGGCGCGGTGGTGCTGGTGATCGTGATGGCGGTGCTGTTGCCGATCATCGAGATCAACCAACTGGTGCAGTAGCAAAAAAGCCCTCGTCACCGAGGGCTTTTCATTTCACGAAGGTGACACCGCTGCTTAGAGCTTACCGGCGCCGGCCTTGGCCTTGACGTCGGCGGCGACCTTATCGGCAGCCAGCGGAGTGTAGCTGTACGGTGGGGTCCAGCCGATGCTCGAACTCCACGAGCAGCTCAATGCGCTGCCGTTGAGGGTCGAGCCGGTGTCGCGGTAGACGCTGCCACCGTAATCGCCGGCGATCTTGTCGCAACCGCTGATACCGGCGATCTCGAAGGCGTTACGCTCGGAGAAGATCTTCGAGTTCTTGCCCACACCGTGAGCGTACGAGAACGGGTACACCTTATGGCTGGTGCTGCCCACATGGTAGTTGTTGTACAGATGCACCTGGCCGAAACGCACGCGCGGCGCACGGGCAGAGATATTCTCAAACAGGCTGTTGTGGATGGTGACCTTGAGCTTGCCGTCGTCGGTGGTGCGGCTGTCGCTGGAACCGATCAGGTTGTTCTTCTCGTGCGACTTGAACGCCGAGTACGAGATGGTCACGTAGTTGGCGCCGTTTTTTACATCCAGCGCGCCGTCGTGATGCTGCTTCGGACGGCCGTTGGCACTGCCGTTCTGGTCATCGGTACGGCGGCCATCGGTGAAGGTCACGTGATCGACCCACACGTTATTGGCGCCCTCGATGGTCAGGCCATCGTATTCCGAGTTCCAGTTGCCGGCGCTGCCGTCCGTGGGGTCCCACTTCGGCTCGGGATCCCAAGGGTTTTCGATGGTGATGTTGCGGATGATGACGTCGTTTTCCTTGGCATAGAAGAAACCCTCACGGATCTCGGCATTGCTGGTGGTACCGACGATGGTGGTTTTGCCAGGAATATCCAGGCGACCGCGTACCTTCATATCAGCAGTCGTCGTATAAGCCTTGCCTTCGCTGATATCGATGATGCCGGTGATCTTGATGATGCGGCCGTTGGTGCCCACCGACGCGCTCAGTGCGGTTTTCAGCTCCGCCGCGTTTTTTGCCGTGTAGATATTATTCGCCGCAGCTCGCGAGCCGCCCTTGGTGCCGCCGTTCTGAGTGGCCCAACCAGTGGTGGCCGAATCCAGCCAGATGTCCGCGGCATGCGCAGGAACGCTGGAAAGCAGCAGGGCACCGATAACGGCACTGGCCAGTTTTGAGGCAGTGAAGGTTGAGGGGGTTGTCATGAGTAATCAGATCCTTGATTAACTTGAGTGTTTAAACGCGCACAGGCATGCGCGTTTCTCGAGCGGACGTCCTTGCCACTGGTGCAGCGAATCGAACGTCCGCTGCATGAGAAATACTATCATGCGTGTATTCGTTGTCGTACAACTGTTTGTAAAATTAACGAGTAAAAAGTTTTATTGACTAAAACAAAATATCGGATAATTATTCCTGTGCATCTGCTCCCATGCAGAGTCATCTTCAGGGTTATCCCGATGAGCCTTAAAACCCCGTCTGTACTGGCGACTCTTTACGTCGAGGCCAATGAGTCGTGCTTTGCAACCCCCGTGGCACCTGTGCTGATGCAGGGCTTCCCGGCCGAGCCGAATCACCGGGTAACGTGGCACAACTGGATGCGCGCGCCCTTCAGCCAGTGGGGGTTCCGTCATCTGGCGCGGCTGCGTCCCACGATTGATGTGGCGGCGGGTTCAAGGCCTGCCGGTCAGCTCAAGGAAGCGCCCACAGCGCTGGACCCGCTGTGTTTCGACAGCGAATGCGGGCTCAGCATCAGCGTGATCGAACACCTTGTGGCCAGCCAGACCGACGCTTTTTTAGTGATGCAGGGCGACACGGTGTTGTTCGAGCGCTACTTCAACGGCCAGCGCGCGGATGACCGGCACATCATGTTTTCGGTGACCAAGTCGCTGATCGGCACCCTCGGCGAACAACTGGTTTCCAACGGCATGCTCAAGCCTGAGCTGTCCGCCGCGTACTACGTGCCTGAGCTGGTGGGCAGTGCGTTTGGCGATGCCACCGTGCGCCAGTTGTTCGATATGGCCGTGGGCATCGACTACAGCGAGGTGTATGACGATCCCGCCTCCGAGAGTTCGCAGTACGGTTATGCCTGCGGTTTCCAGCCGGCACCGGCGCCATACGCCCAGTTTGAATCGCTGTACCAATACCTGCCGTCACTGAAAAAACGTGGCGCACACGGCGGCTTTTTCCATTACGTGACCGCCACCACCGAAGTCCTGGCATGGGTCATGGAACGTGCCTCGGGCCAGGCGTGCAGTCAGATGTTGGAACAGATCTGGGGGCGCTTGGGGTGCGAACGCGACGGTTATTTCATGGCCGATCCCTGGGGCCGTAACGTTGCCGGGGCGGGCTTCAGTGCCACCTTGAGAGACATGGCGCGCTTCGGTCGCCTGCTCGCCAACGACGGTCGCCAGGACGGGGTCGAGCTGTTGTCGCCCGAGACTGTGGCGCGTATCGCCGCCGGTTCTGATCCGGCGATCTACGCGCAAAATGCCGAGTTCTCCAGCTGGACGCCGGGTGCGTCCTATCGCAGCCAGTGGTACGTGTTCAACGACCACAGCCAGGCCCTGATGGCTGGGGGGATCCACGGCCAATACCTGTTTATCGATAAGCCGTCCGGCGTGGTGATCGTCAAGCAATCGTCGCTCACCGATGCAGTCAGCCCGTTCGATAACGACAGCGTGCGCATGCTGCGCGCGATCGCCGCCCACCTGAGTCGCTGATCCACGCCAAACAATAAGAGTCTTGCGTTCTATTCACCTGGCTTGCCCAGGTGTTGGCGGCGCCCTGCGTCGCCATTGACTGCCCTGTAACAACAATAATTCCACAGGAGCTTCTTATGGTTTTCACCAAGCGTTTTTCCCGAGCGCTGTTAGCGTTCGGCTTACCCTTGACCACCCACGTCGCGTTGGCGGGCTACACCTTTGAGGACGGCGATCTCAAGGGTGAAGTCAATCTCACGGCGGGTGGGGCGACGCTGTTTACCCGTGGCGTCAACTTCGGCAGCGGCCAGGTCGATGCACGCAACGGTAAAAACGGCGGCGCCCGGATCAACTGGCAAGAGGTCTACGTAAAGCCGGGGGTCAAGCTTGAGTATGCGTTGCAACCGGATTTCAGCCTGCTCGCGGGCGGTTCCCTGGTGGCGGCGAGCACCTTCGGCGATGGCGATGCGGGAGGCTTCAGTCGCAGCTCCGACGGCAAGGTCGCAGCCGAAGAACTCTACGGCGGTTTTCGCGTCGGCGAGTGGAAGTTCACCGCCGGCCGCCAGAACTACATGATCGGTACGGGGTTCATCGTCATGGACGGTAACCTCGACCAGTACAAGGACGGCGCCTACTGGCTCGGCCCGCGAACTGCGTTCAAGGACTCAGCGATCCTGGCCTGGGATCATGACGCGCTGAAGTCCCAGGCCTTCACCTTGCGTACCGATGACGACTTGGGCGATTTCCGCATGACCGGCGTGAACGTGGATTACAACCTCGATGACCAGGTTACGCTCGGCGCCATGGCCATGAAGGTCAATGCCCTTGGCCCCCGGGGCAGCACGCTGCCGCGCCGTCGGGACGGGATGCAGGTGTACAACGTCAGGGCGCTCAACGCCAAGGTGCCCGGCGTCCAGGCGCTGACCCTGAATGCCGAATACGCGCTGGAGCGCGGCAGCGGCGAGGGTGTCGACTACGATGCCAACGCCTGGTATGCCCAGGCCGACTATGCCTTCACTACCTTGCCGCTGACGCCGATCATTGGCTACCGCTACGCGAGCTTTTCCGGCGACGACAACCTTACCGACAACCGCCAGAAAGCCTGGGATTCACTGAGCAAGGGCTTTGTCGACTGGAGCACGTGGCTGGTCGGGGATGTGGTCGGCAACTACCTGCTGTTCAACAGCAACGAAAACGTCCAGCAGTTCTCCCTCAAGACCCACCTCAACGACACCCTGACCCTCGGCGCGATTCACTACCAGTTCTGGCTGGACGAAAAAAACTACATGGGCGCGCCGGTCAGCGATCGGCGCTTTGCTGACGAAAGTGTGGTTTTCCTCGACTGGACGCCCACGCCGTCGTTCTATACGTCGCTGTCCTACAACTGGGTCAAGCCGCTGGCCGCCGCCAAACAGGTGTTCGGTAACGACCAGATGTTCAGTGCGCTGGAACTGTATTTCACCTACCGCTATTAAGTGCTGCGAGCCATCGCGGCCGCGCTGGAGTGTTTTGATCATGAACAGATTTTTGCGTAACACCGTGCTGGGCACTGTCGCCTCGTTGCTCATCAGTGGTTTTTGCCTGGCTGAAGAACGCACCGTACGGATCTACAACTGGATCGAATACCTGCCACCCGAAGTGCTCAAGAGTTTCCAGGAAGAAACCGGCATTCGCCCGATTTACGATGTGTTCGACAGTGCCGAAACCATGGAGTCCAAGCTGCTGACGGGCAACTCCGGGTATGACGTGGTGTTCCCCGGCACCGCCAACCTGGGGCACTTGATCACGGCCGGGGCCGTGCAGCCGCTGGACCGCACGCAGTTGCCGAACTGGCAGCACCTGGACCCGCAGTTCATGCAATCCCTGGAAGCCGTGGGTGACACCGGCAACCGCTACGCCGTGCCTTACCTATGGGGCACCACATTGATCGGCTACAACGTCGACAAGGTGCGCAAGGCCCTGGGTCCCGACGTGCAGATGAACAGCTGGGACATCATCTTCAAGGAAGAAAACCTCGCCAAGCTCGCCAGTTGTGGCGTGGGTTTCCTCGACGCCGGCAACGAGATCCTGCCGATTGCCTTGCACTACAAGGGCCTCGACCCCAATAGCCAAAAGCGTGAGGACTATGTGCAAGCCCAGGCCGTGATGATGAAGATTCGCCCTTACGTCACTTACTTCAATTCGTCGCGCTACGGCATGGACCTGGCCAACGGTGATATCTGTGTGGGCGTGGGCTGGTCCGGCGGTGTCGCATTGGCCACGCGACTGGCAGATGCCGCCGGCAAGGGCGTCAAGGTCGAGATGGCACTGCCCAAGGAAGGCGCGCCGATGTGGGCGGACGTGATGATGATCCCGGCCAAGGCACCCGATCTGGCGGAGGCCCATGCGTTCATCAATTACATCCTGCGCCCGGACGTGATTGCGCGCATCAGCAACAGGATCGGCTACCCCAACCCGAACAAGGACGCCACTGCGCTGGTGGACGCCAGCATCCGCAACGACCCCAACATGTATGTGCCGGAGGAAGCGCGCAAGACCCTGTTCGCCCTGGAACCGATTCCGGCCGCCGTGGAGCGCATCCGTACCCGCACCTGGACGGCCATCAAGAGCAACCGCTGATCAGTGTGGCCCGGTGCGTGCGCGTCGGGCCTGGAGCTTGCCATGACTGAACGGATTGACATTGCCCCCAACTTGCAGCGGGTGCTGACCCTTCGCGTCGCGATAGGGCCGGGCGTGATGCTGGGCGACAGCGTTGAAGGCCTGCGCTGCAATTACCCGATTGTGGGCGGGGATTTCGATGGGGTCGGCATCAGCGGCCAGGTCCTGGCGGGCGGAGAAGATTGCTTTCTTTTGCGCCCCGATGGCATCGGTCAACTGGATGCCCGCTACAGCGTGAGGACCGACGAAGGCGAGGTGATCAACATCCGTAACCGGGGTGTGCTGAGCATGACTGAGTACGGACGCCAACTGGAGCGCGACGGCCAATGGCCGATTCCTGAGACGGAGTACCGCTGCACCTGCACCCCGGTGTTTCAGGTGCCCAAGGGGCGGCTGGACTGGCTCACCCGTTCAAGTTTTATCGGCCTGGTGCATTACCCGGGCGCCGACCAGGTGGTGATTCGTTGCTATCGCTTTTACTGAGGCCCGGCCCTGGAAGCTGTCAGGCCTGCATGCCGTAGAACAGCAGCTCGGTGATACGCCTGACCTGGGTCGAGTGCGCGTCGATATCCGGGTGTTCCTGGTTCACCAGCCTGAACAGTTGCAGGTGCGAATAGTCGTTCAACAGGAACGCGGCCAATTCCACATCGAGTTGTGGGCGCAGCTTGCCGGCCCGTTGCAGTTCCCGCAGCAGTTCGCTGATTTGCGCCCTGAGCGCATCGTTCATGGCGCGATAACCGGCCGGCAGTTCATTGCTGCCGCCGAACAGGATCAGCGGCAGCAGTTCACGCCAGAGGCTGGGGTGCATGACTTCCAGGGCATAGCCGGTGAGCAGGCTTTCCAGGTGGCACAGCGCTTCGACCGGATCGTCGATTGTGTGGATCTCGCGGCGGGTGTCGCTGATTGCGCGCTGATCGGCGTGGTGCAGGATTTCCAGGATGATTTCCTGCTTGTTGCCGAAGTACTTGAACACCGTCGGCGGCGAAACCCCGGCCTGGCTGGCGATCTGTTCGATGGTGGTGTTCTGGAAACCCTGGCGCTCAAACAGCTCGATCGCGGCCTGGCTGATAGCTTGCCGGCGTTCGGCTTTCTGACGTTCACGCAGTCCGCTCACAGGAGATCCTTGTCACGAGTAAAAAGAGGGGCGCTTATCGCCCCGGTATCCCTGCAAAATACTTAATTGGGTAAAGCTTTTAAAGCACTAATTGGCATTCAAGGGATTTGCCGCTGATGCTTCTTCAACCGGTAGGCAAATTGAGCGCGGCTGAGCCCCACAAGCCTGGCGGCGGCGGCCAGGTTGCCGGCGTTGCGTTGCAGGGCTTCATTGAGCAGGCGCGATTCAAGGCCTTCGATGGAAAACCCCGGTTCCAGTTGGCCAAGGGTGTCGAACAGTGCCAGGCACGGCGGCGGTGCGCTGTTGGACAGGCTGCCGTGGTCGTCGAGGCCGTAGGGATCGGCCGGCATCGGTTCGTTGCGAAACAGGTGCACCAGGTCAATGGGTTGGCCTTCGTCACTGGCGATCAGGCCGCGTTCGATCAGGTTTTGCAGTTCGCGCACATTGCCCGCGAAGTCATAGCGCAGCAACACCTTCAGGGCGCGCATGGTCAGGCCCGCCGGCGTTCGCGCGTATTCCTGGCAGAAGCGCGTGAGGAACGCATTGATCAACAGCGGGATGTCGTCCCGGCGTTCGCGCAGCGGGGGCAGGGCGATGGGATAGACATTCAAGCGGTAGAACAGGTCCTCACGAAAGCTGCCGTCAGCCACGGCTTTACGCAGGTCGAGATTGGTGGCGGCCACCACGCGCACATCCACCTTGATACCGCGCACTCCGCCGACCCGTTCGATTTCCCGTTCCTGCAAGGCCCGCAGCAACTTGCTTTGCCCGGCCAGGCTGAGGCTGGTGATTTCATCCAGAAACAGCGTGCCGCCCTGGGCCCGTTCGAAACGTCCAGGCCGCGAGTGCGTCGCGCCGGTATAGGCGCCGCGTTCGACACCGAACAGTTCGGCCTCGATCAGGTTGTCCGGAATGGCGGCGCAATTGAGCGCCACGAACGGGCTGTCCTGGCGGCGGCTGAGCTGGTGCAACTGGCGCGCAAACATCTCCTTGCCGACCCCTGACTCGCCGCTGATCAACACCGTTGCCGGGGTCAGTGCGACACGTTGCAGGGCTTGTGTCGCGGCGTTGAAGGCCGCACTCGCACCCACCAGTGTTTGCGGCGGGTTGGCCCTGGCACTGTGGTTCACCGGGTGGTCGGGCGTGGGCGCGACCGTGGCGTTGGTGACGGCCTGGGACACATTCAGGTAGCGCAGGTCCTGCTCGACGTCACCCCATTGCTCCGCGGTCTTGCCGATCACCCGGCAACAGCGGTGGCCCATGCCCCGGCATTCCACCTCGCGGAAAATCACCATTTGCCCGAACAGGCCACTGACAAAACCGATCGCATAGCCGGTTTCAGTCCAGCACACCGGGTCCTGGCCGATGCCGTAGGCGCCCACGTGTTCATCGGCCTCGCAGGAGTGGTGCCAGAGGAACTCGCCTTCATAGAACCCCGAGTCGGCATCGAACTTGAAGTGCAGCGGTTCAACCTTGGTCATGCCTTCCAGGGTGTGCAGGTGGGTCCCGGCGCGGAACACCGCGGCGGCATCGGCCTGTGGCCAGCGCTCGCGGATCAACCGCGCGTCCCGCGCGCCGGAGACATAACCGGTGCGGGTGAACAGGCCACGCGCCTGCTCCAGCCCCAGGCGCTCGATGACTTCCCGGCGCAGGGCACCGAACGACGAACCGTGCAGCAACACCATGCGTTGATCGTTGAGCCAGATACGCCCGTCTTCGGGCGAGAAGAACAGGCAGTCAGTCAGTTCCGCCGGGGTGGGCGAGCTGCTGTCACTGAGTTGGCGGCTGTCGCCGCGCGGATGGTAGGGCGCGCTGGCCACCCGGTCGTCGGGCAGCGCGCTGGGGGGATTAGTCATTGTTATGCCCCTGCAAAGCGAGTGATCGATATGAGTAACTGCTCAGATAGTTATTAAACATAACCTTATCAATTGAACAAGTGGCAGCGCTGCGGTTTTTGCAGTCGATTGGCGGGTGAGGTATGAGCGGTGTGTGCCAGGCCCCGTCCCAGAGCCCTCGATGCTTTATGTCAGCGTTGTTGCGTGCAAGCGGCACAGCCTTTGCTCAAGGCTTGATGCGGCGTTTGCACCCTGTGCAGGCGATGACAATTACAAGAACCGGGAGTTGCCATGTCAGTACCTGAAACCACCCACTTGCTACAGCGGGCCATTGCGTCCGAATGCCTGTTCAACGGCGACTGGATACCCGCCTCGGGGTCCGTGATCCCGGTGATCGAACCCGCCACCGGCGAACCCCTGATGCGCTGCGCCATGGCCAACCCGGCCGACATCGCCGTCGCCTGCCGCAGCGCGGCGTTGGCGCAGCCGGCCTGGGCAGCACTCGGCCCACGGGAGCGCGCCGAGGTGTTTCGCAAGGCGGCGGACCTGGCCCAGCAGTCCTTTGCCGAACTGGCGCTGTACGTCGCGCGGGAAACCGGCGGCGCGTTGTTCAAGGGTGAACACGAAGTGCGCGAAGCGATTGTGCTGCTGCATCAGGCGGCGGGGCTGTTGTCCCAACCTCACGGGCTGGTGCTGCCCAGTGCGGCCGGTCGCCTGTCCTATGCCCGGCGTCAGCCCCATGGCGTGGTCGGGGTGATTTCACCGTTCAATTTTCCGCTGGTGCTGTCGCTGCGCTCGGTGGCGCCGGCCCTGGCGGCGGGCAATGCGGTGGTGCTCAAGCCCGACCCGCAGACCCCGGTCAGCGGTGGTTTTCTCATCGCCCGGCTGTTCGAGGAGGCGGGTTTGCCCAAGGGCCTGCTGCAGGTGTTGCCCGGCGCCGCGCCGGCGGGTGAGGCGCTGTGCCGCGATCCGAATGTGCAGATGATTGCGTTCACCGGGTCGACGGCGGCGGGGCGCAAAGTCGCCGAAGTGGCCGGACGACACCTGAAAAAAGTCGCGCTGGAACTGGGCGGCAAAAACCCGCTGATCATTCTCGAAGACGCCGACCTCGACCTGGCCGCGAGCAATGCCGCCTGGGGCGCCTGGCTGCACCAGGGGCAAATCTGCATGGCCACCGGCTTGATTCTCGCCCATGAATCCATCGCCGAACGCCTCACGCGCAAGTTGGTGGACAAGGCCCGGGCGTTGACCGTGGGTAATGCCGCCCGCGGTGAAGCCGCGCTCGGCCCGTTGATCAACCAACGGCAATTGCAGCGGGTGCACGAGATCGTCAGCGACAGCCTGCAAGCGGGCGCACGGTTGGAGGCGGGTGGCGAATACGACCAATTGTTCTACCAGCCCACCGTGCTCAGCGGTGTGCGGCCAGGGATGCGCGCGTTTGAGGATGAAATCTTCGGGCCGGTGGCCACGGTGGTCAGTTTTGCCACGGACGACGAGGCCATCGAGCTGGCCAACCGCACCGAGTACGGCCTCTCGGCCGCCATCATTTCACCGTCGGTCGGGCGTGCCATGGCCATCGGCGAGCGGCTTGACTGCGGCCTGCTGCACATCAATGACCAGACCGTCGCCGACGAATGCATCAACCCCTTTGGTGGGCGCGGCGCTTCCGGTAATGGCGGCAGCGTAGGCGGGCCGGCCGATTGGGACGAGTACAGCCAGTGGCAGTGGGTCACGGTGAAGAACACTGCACCTGTCTATCCGTTCTGAGCCCTGGCTCATCGCTTTGATCCACCTATGCCTATACAAAAACAAGAGGGCTTGAACATGAACCTGCACAACAAAACCCTGGTCGTCACCGGCGTCGCCTCCGGCATTGGCGCCGAGCTGGCGCGGCTCGCGCGCTTCCAGGGTGCCACGGTGATCGGCGTTGATCGCCATGCACCGCAACTGACCCTGGATGGCTTCTTCCAGGCTGACCTGGGCGATCCGGCCAGCATCGATGCCCTGGTGGCACGCCTGCCGGCGCGGGTCGATGGGCTGTGCAACATCGCCGGCGTGCCCGGTACCGCGCCCGTGCAAGCGGTGGCCACGGTCAATTACCTGGGGTTGCGGCACCTGACTCAAGCGCTGCTGCCACGCATGGCGGCGGGCGGCAGCATCGTCAATGTCGCTTCGGTGCTCGGTGCGCAGTGGCCGCAACGCCTGGAGCTGCACAAGGCCCTGGCCGTGACGCAAAGCTTCGAGGCCGGGCAGCAATGGCTGGCGGCCAATCCGGTGGAGCAGGCCAGCTGTTATCAGTACTTCAAGGAGGCGCTGATCGTGTGGAGCTTCCAGCAATCCCAGGCCTGGTTTCGCGATCACGCGGTGCGTATCAACTGCGTGGCGCCGGGGCCGGTGTTTACCCCGATTCTCGACGATTTTGTCAGCATGCTCGGGCCGGAGCGGGTGGCTGCGGACAGCCAGCGCATGACCCGTCCGGCCCTGGCCGATGAGGTGGCGGCGGTGATCGCCTTCCTGTGCTCCGACGCCGCGCGCTGGGTCAACGGGGTCAATCTGCCGGTGGACGGTGGGTTGGCGGCGACCTACGTGTAGGGGTTGCTACAGCGGTAAACCCCGGTGCGGATCCACCGTGCCGGGGGTCTTGAACAACAACAAAAATACAGGACATACAAGATGCTCAAGCCTATCTTGCGGGCGGCTGCGGCCGGGACCTTTATCGCACTGTCATCGACTGCACATGCTTACGACTTGCCCGGCCTCAACCTGGGCAGTACCAGTTTCTACGACGGCTCACCGGCACCCGCCGGCCCTGGGTGGTATCTGGAGGAATACCTGACGTACTCCCGGGCCAGCCGTTTCAATGATGCCAACGGCCACAAGCTGGCACTGCCCAACCAGGACGTGGAAGTGGTGGCGCCCACCACGCAGATCATCTACCTCGGCCAACCCTTGGCGAATGGCGCGATGCCCGGATTCACCCTGATCAACACCTCCCTGGCCCACGTGGATGTCGACGACGGGTTGAACAATGCGGCCCTGAGTTCTCGCGCCGGCTTTGGTGATGTGATTGTGGGGCCCTTCCTGCAACTGCCGACCCTGAGCCGTGCCGATGGCAGCCCGCTGTTGACCCAGCGTATCGAAGCCGATATCTCGGTGCCGGTGGGCGCCTATGACCGCAAGCGCTCGATCAACCCAGGCAGTAATTTCTGGTCATTCAACCCGTATTACGCGGCGACGTACTGGTTCAGCCCGAAGTGGTCGACGAGCGGGCGGTTCATGTACCTGTGGAATGGCAAGAACGATGATCCGCAGGCAGGCTTCGGGGATGTTTCCGATACCCAGGCCGGGCAGGCGTTGCATGCCAACCTGACCCTGCAATATGCCGTGAGCCAGCAACTGAGCGTGGGGGTTAACGGCTACTGGTTGAAGCAGATCACCGACACCCAGGTCGATGGGCACGCCGTGAGCGGGCGTCGGGAGAAGGTCTGGGCCATCGGCCCAGGCCTGGTCTACGGGTTCAGCAAGGAAGACGTGCTATCGGTAAATGCCTACTTCGAGCAGCAGGCGGAGAACCGCACGCAGGGCAACAAACTGGTGCTCAATTGGCTGCATAAGTTCTAGTGGGCGCCGTACGCACCATCACGCTGATGATGGTCAGTGCGGCAATCACCACCCCGGGGGAGGTCGCCAGCAGTACCCCGGCGGTGCCGGCGCCGGCGGCGAGCAGTTGCCCGGCCGCCAGCGGCCCGGCCACCGAACCCAGGCGGCCGACGGCCACCGCAGCACCGACACCGGTGGCGCGCACCGAGGTCGGGTAGGAGGGCGGTGCCGATGCATACAGCACCAACTGCGCGGCCATGACGAACAGGCCGGCGGCAAAACCGGCGATGGCCATGGGCACGATGCCCACCGACAACCCGACCCCGGCCAACGCTGCGAGCAATCCGGCATACACGCCCAGCACCACTTTGACGGCATTGCAGCGGTCCAGCAGCACGCCACCGAGCAGCGAACCGAGGGCGCCGCCGATATTGAAGAGCATTTGCACCATGCCCGCCTGGGGCTTGCTGAAACCTTGCTCCAGCAACAGCGACGGCAGCCAGTTAAGCAGCATGTACATCACGGTCAGGGTGAAGAAATAGCTGAGCCACAAGGCCAGTGTGGTGCGGGCGCGACCTTCGCCGAACAGCGCCTGGCCGGTAGAAGGGCGGGCGCCGTGCGGAGTGTCGCGCTGTTGGCGAAAGGCGCTGGACTCCGGCAGCAGCAGGATCATCAACGGTACGGCGAGCAACGGCGCCAGGCCACCGATGATAAAGGTGGTCTGCCAGTGCTCACTGGAAAACATCGCCACCACCGCGGCCAATGCGCCACCCAGCGGCACCCCGCAGTACATCACGCTGATGGCCGTGCCCCGGTTGCGTTCGCTCACCGCTTCGGCGCACAGCGCGATCAGGTTGGGCAGTGCGGCGCCCAGGCCCAGGCCGGTGAGAAAGCGCACCAGCAACAGGCTGGCGTAGCTGTCGACAAACGCGGTGCTCAGGGAAAACAGCCCGAACAGCAGCACGGCACCCACCAGGATTTTCTTGCGCCCGATGCGGTCGGCGACCCAGCCGCCGAAGAACGCCCCCGGCAGCAGACCGATGATGCCGACGCTGAACACCCAGCCGAGCATCTTCGGATCCAGGGCGAACGTTTGACGTAACCCGGCGGCGGCAGTGCCGGCGGCCTGCAGATCGAACCCTTCGATCAGCGCAACGATAAAGCACAACGCAATAGTCAGCGTCGAACGACGCGATGGACTGTCCATGGGCAAACCTCATTGTTGTTTTTGTTGTGGTGACGAGCGCGAGTGGCTGCTGGTGATTAAGATAACAAAGATAACTAAAAAATGAATCGTGGATTAATCTGCCCATAAAACATGAATAAATTCATGCAATTCATAAGCTTGCGATGTTGATTCATATACAGCTAAAAAATAGATAGCTTTATTAATGTTCGATTATCGCTCAGTTGCGGTTGACGGGCACCGTCGGCTGTTTCCATTCTTGGCTCGCGAAGCCGACCGGGCCGAGCGTGTGCCACCCCAAAAACAACAACAAAAAATGGACATCGAACATGCCAGAACTCCCTATGGAGCACGCCGTTGCAGCGGCGCCCGTCGCCTGTGTGTCGAACAATACCCCACGCCTGCTCATGGCATGCCTGGCCTTGAGCGTGCTGCCCACTTCGCTGTGGGCCGCAGGCTTTATCGACGACAGCCACGGCACCTTGACCTTGCGCAATTACTACCTGGACCGCGACTACAAGGACGACGGGGCTAAGACCGCCGCGCGGGAATGGGCCCAGGCGTTCATCCTCAACCTGGAATCGGGCTACACCCCGGGCCCGGTGGGCTTCGGCCTGGATGTGCGCGGGTTGATGGGGGTCAAGCTCGACTCGTCGCCGGACCGCAGCGGCACCGAGTTGCTGCCGGTGTCGGCCAGCGACAAGCGCGCCGCCGATGAGTACTCGCGCCTGGCCCCGACTGCCAAGCTGCGGTTTGCGCAAACGACAGTGAAGGCCGGCGATGTGTCGATATTCCTGCCGTTCGCCTTTGCCAGTCCGTCGCGCCTGCTGCCGCAAACCTTTCGCGGCACCACCTTGAGCTCCAAGGACATCGAGGGCCTGACCTTCAACACCGGCTACATCGACCGCATCAACAAGCGCGACTCCACCGACTACCAGGCCATGACCATCGCCTCGCCCAACCGGCGTTTCAACGCCACCGCCACCACGTCGCACCTGGCGTATGTGGGCGGGGACTATCAGGTCAACAAAGACCTCAGCCTGCGCGTCTATCACTCCCAGGTCGCCGACCTCTACCAGCAGGACACCCTGGCGCTGTTGCACAACCTGCCGCTGGGCGATGGCGTGCTCACCAGCGACCTGCGCAGTTTTTTCAGCCGCGAGGATGGCAGTGCCAAGGCGGGCAACGTGGATAACCGCAACCTCTCGGCGCTGTTCGGCTACCGCCTCGGCGGCCATCGCGTCAGCCTTGGCTACATGCACTCAAGCGGGGAGACGGCCACACCCTATATCTCCGGCACCGAGTTGATGGGCATGAGCGAGCTGACCATGAGTTCGGACTTTCTCAACGCCAAGGAGCGCACCTGGCAGGCTATCTACGACTATGACTTCGCCGCAGCGGGTGTGCCGGGGTTGAAGACTCGGCTGCGCTATGTGCGCGGCGACAACATCGAACTGGCCGCTTTCAATGCCGAGGACCGCAAGGAGCGCGAGTTCCAGATGGAGTTGGGCTATGTGATCCAGGACGGCCCGCTGAAGAACGTCGGGTTCATGGCGCGCAAGTCGATCTACCGCAATGACTTCCCGAGCGGCGCGGCGTTTCGCGATGAAAACCAGACCCGTTTCCTGGTGCTCTACACCGTGGCGCTCTGGTAAGCCGCTCAGTCCTGGTAGACCTTCTTCAGCAGGCGCAGCAGCTCTTCACGTTCCTGGCCGTCGAGGGCGGCCGTGGCGTCCAGGTCACTCTGGGCGGCGATGGCCTTGAGTTCCTTGAGCAGGGTTTCGCCGCTCTTGCTGAGGAAGATCCCGTAGGAGCGCTTGTCCGGCTTGCAGCGCACCCGCACGGCGAGGGCGCGGCTTTCCAGCTTGTTCAGCAACGGCACTACCTGGGGCGGCTCGATGGCCAGTGCGCGAGCCAGGTCGGCCTGCATCAGCCCGGGGTTCTGCTCGATGATCGCCAGGGCCGAGAACTGTGCAGGGCGCAGGTCGTGGTCCGACAGCCGGCCGATCAGGTTCTGGAACAGCTTGAGCTGGGCGCGGCGCATGGCGTAGCCGATCAGATCGTCCAGGGCTGAATCCAGCGGCGGCCGTACCTCGTCGTTGTCGGGCAGGGCCTGGCTGGCGGCGGCGATGGTGGAAGGCTTGGCCATTGGCAGTGCAATCCTCAAAGGGTGGAGGTTAAGAAGGCTATCTAGTTTGCCGGGGTTAACGCGCCATGGCTATGCCGGCTTTGCACAACGCCTGGAAAACGCAGGTTTCATCGCGTAAAAATATTGGTTATCCGTATTAATAGTTAATTGACATAACTATATTTGCGGTTTAATTTCGAATCATCTTCAAACCCAGAACAAGAGCGTACCGCCATGAGCAATTACGAAGGCCGTTGGACCACTGTCAAGGTTGAGATCGAAGAAGGCATCGCCTGGGTCATTCTCAATCGTCCGGAAAAACGCAACGCCATGAGCCCGACCCTGAACCGGGAAATGATCGACGTTCTCGAAACCCTCGAGCAGGACCCTGCCGCCGGCGTGCTGGTGCTGACCGGCGCCGGCGAAGCCTGGACTGCCGGCATGGACCTCAAGGAATACTTTCGCGAGGTGGACGCCGGCCCGGAAATCCTCCAGGAAAAAATCCGCCGCGAAGCCTCGCAATGGCAATGGAAACTGCTGCGCATGTACGCCAAACCCACCATCGCCATGGTCAATGGCTGGTGCTTCGGCGGTGGCTTCAGCCCGCTGGTGGCCTGCGACCTGGCGATCTGTGCGGACGAAGCGACCTTCGGCCTTTCGGAAATCAACTGGGGCATCCCGCCGGGCAACCTGGTGAGCAAGGCCATGGCCGACACCGTGGGCCATCGCCAATCGCTGTACTACATCATGACCGGCAAGACCTTTGGCGGGCAGAAAGCCGCCGAAATGGGCCTGGTCAACGAAAGCGTGCCGCTGGCTCAACTGCGCGACGTGACCATCGAACTGGCGCGCAACCTGCTGGAGAAAAACCCGGTGGTGCTGCGTGCCGCCAAGCATGGCTTCAAGCGCTGCCGCGAATTGACCTGGGAGCAGAACGAGGATTACCTCTACGCCAAGCTCGATCAGTCGCGCCTGCTCGACACCGAAGGCGGTCGCGAGCAGGGCATGAAGCAGTTCCTCGACGACAAGAGCATCAAGCCTGGCCTGCAGGCGTATAAACGCTGAAGGGCGCGGCCGCCTGGCCGCGCCGTTGTACCCTGCTTGAACGTATTCCCGATAAAGACAATAAAGAGGAATCACCATGCTGGACGTGCCCCTGTTGATCGGCGGCCAGTCGTGCCCCGCCCGTGACGGTCGAACCTTCGAGCGCCGCAACCCGGTGACCGGTGAAGTGGTCTCGCGGGTGGCTGCCGCCACCCTGGAAGATGCCGACGCCGCCGTAGCGGCCGCCCACGCCGCATTCCCCGCGTGGGCGGCGCTGGCGCCCAACGAACGCCGCACTCGGCTGCTCAAGGCAGCCGAGCAGTTGCAGGCCCGCAGCGCCGAATTCATTGCCGCCGCCGGCGAGACCGGCGCCATGGCCAACTGGTATGGCTTCAACGTGCGCCTGGCGGCCAATATGCTGCGCGAAGCGGCGTCGATGACCACCCAGATCACCGGTGAAGTGATCCCCTCCGATGTCCCCGGCAGTTTCGCCATGGCCTTGCGTCAACCTTGCGGCGTGGTGCTGGGTATCGCGCCGTGGAATGCCCCGGTGATCCTCGCCACACGTGCCATCGCCATGCCGTTGGCCTGCGGCAACACCGTGGTGCTCAAGGCCTCGGAGCTGAGCCCGGCGGTGCATCGCCTGATTGGCCAGGTGTTGCAGGACGCCGGCCTGGGCGATGGCGTGGTCAATGTCATCAGCAATGCCCCGGCGGATGCCGCTGCGATTGTCGAGCGCCTGATCGCCAACCCGGCCGTGCGCCGGGTCAACTTCACCGGCTCGACCCATGTGGGGCGGATTGTCGGCGAGCTCTCGGCGCGTCACCTCAAGCCGGCGTTGCTGGAACTGGGCGGCAAGGCGCCGTTGCTGGTGCTCGACGACGCCGACCTCGACGCGGCGGTGGCAGCGGCGGCCTTTGGCGCCTATTTCAACCAGGGCCAGATTTGCATGTCCACCGAGCGCCTGATTGTCGATGCCAAGGTCGCCGATGCCTTCACCGCCAAGCTCGCGGCCAAGGTCGCGACCCTGCGCGCGGGCGATCCCGTGGCGGCGGATTCGGTCCTGGGTTCCCTGGTGGATGCCGGCGCCGGCACACGCATCAAGGCCCTGATCGACGATGCCCTCGCCAAGGGCGCGCGGCTGGTGGTGGGTGGCCAACTGGACGGCAGCATCCTGCAGCCGACTCTGATCGATGGCGTTACCGAGCATATGCGCCTGTACCGCGAAGAGTCCTTCGGCCCGGTGGCGGTGCTGCTGCGTGGTGACGGGGATGAAGCGTTGCTGCGCCTGGCCAACGACTCCGAGTTCGGCCTCTCGGCGGCGATCTTCAGCCGTGACACCGGGCGTGCACTGGCCCTGGCGCAGCGGGTCGAGTCGGGCATTTGCCATATCAACGGCCCGACCGTGCATGACGAGGCGCAGATGCCGTTTGGCGGGGTCAAGTCCAGCGGCTACGGCAGCTTTGGCGGCAAGGCCTCGATCGAGCACTTCACGCAATTGCGCTGGGTGACCTTGCAGAACGGGCCACGGCATTACCCGATCTGAGCAGGCGTCGCGACATAACAATAACAAGGCGGCGTTGATCCGCCTTGCTGGAGGACACCCTTGTGAGTTCCGAATTCAGACCGCAACCCCAGCCCGCACCGCGATACCGCGAGGTCTCCATTGGCCACGCAGCGGTGGCGGTCACTGAAGAACACGGCGTGCTGCATATGCGCTCCCTGGAGCCCCTGGCCGAGTTGCCGGCGCGCCTGCTCGATCGCCTGGTGCATTGGGCCCAGGTGCGCCCCGAGCAGACGTTTATCGCGGCACGCCAGGCCGGTGGTGATTGGCGCCGGGTCAGCTACCGCGAGATGCTCGACAGCGTGCGTGCGATTGCCCAGGGCCTGTTGCGTTACGGGTTGTCGGCGGATAAGCCGCTGGCGTTGCTGTCGGGCAACGACATCGAGCATTTGCAGGTCGCCCTCGGCGCGATGTACGCCGGTATTCCCTACTGCCCGGTATCGCCGGCGTATTCGTTGTTGTCCCAGGATTTCGCTAAGCTGCGGCATGTGTGCGACCTGCTGCAACCGGGGCTGGTGTTCGTCAGCGATGCGGCGACTTACCAGCGCGCCATCGACGCTGTCTTGCCGGCCGAGACCCCGCTGATCAGCGTGCGCGGCCACCTGCCTGGGCGCACTCAGGTCAGCTTCGCCAGCCTGCTGGAAACGCCGGGCGGCGCTGAGGCCGACGCGGCGTTCCAGGCCACCGGCCCCGACAGCATCGCCAAGTTTCTCTTCACCTCGGGCTCGACCAAATTGCCCAAGGCCGTGGTCACCACCCAGCGCATGCTCTGCGCCAACCAGCAAATGCTGTTGCAGACATTTCCGGTGTTCGGTGAGGAACCGCCGGTACTGGTGGACTGGCTGCCGTGGAACCATACGTTTGGCGGTAGCCATAACGTCGGCATCGTGCTCTACAACGGCGGCACCTTTTACCTCGACGACGGCAAGCCCACGGTCCAGGGCTTTGCCGAGACCCTGCGCAACCTCAAGGACATCTCGCCCACGGCCTACCTGACGGTGCCCAAGGGCTGGGAAGAATTGGTCAACGCCCTGGAACAGGACGCCGAGTTGCGCGAACGGTTTTTTGCGCGGATGAAACTGTTCTTCTTCGCCGCCGCCGGCCTGTCGCAAAGTATCTGGGATCGCCTCGACCGCGTGGCCGAACAGCACTGCGGTGAACGTATCCGCATGATGGCCGGGCTGGGCATGACCGAAGCCGCGCCGTCCTGCACCTTCACCACCGGGCCGTTGTCCATGGCCGGCTATATCGGCTTGCCTGCGCCCGGCTGCGAGGTGCGCCTGGTGCCGTTGGACGGCAAGTTCGAAGGGCGCTTCCGCGGGCCGCACATCATGCCGGGGTACTGGCGGGCGCCGGAGCAAACCGCCGAGGTGTTCGACGACCAGGGTTTCTACTGTTCAGGTGACGCGATCAAGCTCGCCGACCCGCACCAGCCGCAATTGGGGCTGATGTTCGACGGGCGCATCGCCGAGGATTTCAAGTTGTCTTCCGGGGTGTTTGTCAGTGTCGGCCCGTTGCGCAATCGCGCGGTGCTCGATGGCGCGCCCTATGTGCAAGACCTGGTGATTGCTGCGCCGGACCGCGAATGCCTGGGCGCCCTGGTATTCCCCCGGCTCTACGAGTGCCGTCGGCTGGCCGGCTTGAGTGCCGACGCCAGCGACGCTGAGGTGCTGGCCAGCGCGCCGGTACGCCAGTGGTTCGGCGACTGGTTGCAGCGCCTCAACCGCGAGGCCACCGGCAATGCCAGTCGCCTGGAATGGATTGCCCTGCTCGACGAGCCAGCGTCCATCGATCGCGGGGAAATCACCGACAAAGGCTCGATCAACCAGCGCGCCGTGCTGCAATGGCGCGCGGCCAGGGTCGAGGCGCTGTATCGCGGTGAAGACCCTGCGATCCTGCGCGCCGGGCCCAAGCCTTGAACAGCGCCGGGCAGTACTCGGCGTTTGCCGATGCGGTGATTTTCGAGGCGGTGCGCACGCCGTGGGTCGACCTTGGCGGCGCACTGTCCCAGGTGTCGCCCATCGATCTGGGCATCAAGGTCGGCCGTGAAGTGTTGGCCCGGGCCGGCATCGACCCCCTGGCGGTGGACAGCGTGCTGGCCGGCTCCATGGCCCAGGCCAGTTTCGATGCCTACTTGCTGCCACGGCATATCGGCCTGTACAGCGGGGTGGCGCAAGCAGTCCCGGCACTGGGGGTGCAGCGCATCTGCGCCACCGGTTTCGAGCTGCTGCGCCAGGCCGCTGAACAACTGCGCGACGAGGTGCAACTGGCCCTGTGCGTGGCCAGTGAATCCATGTCGCGCAATCCGATTGCGGCCTACACCCATCGGGATGGATTTCGACTCGGCGGCGAAGTGCAATTCAAGGATTTTCTCTGGGAGGCCCTGTACGACCCGGCCCCCGGCCTGGACATGATCGCCACCGCCGACAACCTGGCGCGCCGTTATGGCCTGAGCCGCAAGGCCGTGGACCGCCACGCCTGCGACAGCCATCAGCGCGCCTTGCAAGCGCAATGTGACGGCGCGTGGGCGGAAGAAATCGTCACGGTCGATAACCAGGTGTTCGAGCTTGAGGGGTACCAGCCCAGGGGCATCAGCCTGGCGCGTCGGGCGAGTGCCGTCAGCGCCGACAGCCACCCACGTCCCACCGACCTTGATGCCCTGGCACGCTTGCGCGCCGTGCATCCAGGCGGCGTGCAAACCGCCGGCAACAGTTGCGCGGTGGTCGATGGCGCGGCGGCGGCTTTGGTGGGGCGTGCCTCGGCCTGCACACGTCCGGCCCTGGCGCGGCTGCTGGCCAGCGCGGTGGTCGGCGTGGCCCCCGAGTTCATGGGCATCGGCCCGGCACCGGCGATCCGCCTGCTGCTGCAACGCAGCGGCTTGAACCTGAGTGACATCGGCCGCTTCGAGATCAACGAAGCCCAGGCCGCCCAGGTACTGGCGGTGGCCCATGAACTGGACCTGGACAGCACCCGCCTCAACGTCCAGGGCGGCTCGCTTGCCCTGGGGCATCCCCTGGCCGCTACCGGCCTGCGCCTGGTGATGACCCTGGCCCGGCAACTGCGCCAGCACAACCTGCGCTACGGGATTGCCGCAGCGTGCGTGGGCGGCGGGCAGGGCATGGCGTTGCTGATCGAGAACCCTGCTTACCGCGCTTGATGGTTTTTCTTAGTCGATGAGGTGTCCCGATGTGGAGCTATGAGGCGCCCCTGGGCGATATGCAATTTGTCCTGGAGCACTGGCTGCAGGCGCCCGATACCTGGCAGCGCCACCCGGCATTCGCGGCCCTGGACCTGCCGCTGGCGGTACAGGTGCTGGAGGAGGCGGCACGCTTCAGTCAGGGCGTGCTGGCGCCGTTGAATAGCAGCGGTGATCGCCAGGGCTGCCGCTGGCAGGCGGGCCGGGTCAGCACCCCGGACGGCTTCGTCGAGGCCTATCGCGCCTATGTCGAAGGGGGCTGGCCGGCGCTGGCGTGTGCCGAGGTACACGGCGGCCAGGGCTTGCCGCAACTGCTCGATGCGGCGCTGCAAGAGATGCTCTATGCCAGCAACCACGCCTGGGCCATGTACACCGGGATCGCCCACGGCGCCTACCTGTGCCTCAAGACCCACGCCGCTCCTTGGTTGCAGGCGCGCTACCTGCCCGACATTGTCAGTGGCCAGGCCTTGCCTACCATGTGCCTGACCGAGTCCCAGGCCGGCAGCGATGTCGGCTTGCTGCGCTGTCGCGCGCAGCCCCAGGCGGATGGCAGTTATCGCCTCAGCGGCAGCAAGCTGTTTATCTCCGGCGGCGAGCATGACCTCACGGCGAATATCCTGCACCTGGTGCTGGCGCGCCTGCCCGATGCGCCGCCGGGCAGCCGTGGTATTTCACTGTTCCTGGTGCCCAAGCAACTGGACGATGGCCAGGCCAATGGCGTGCACTGCGACGGCATCGAACACAAGATGGGCATCAAGGGCAGCGCCACCTGTTCCCTGGTGTTCGACGCCGCCCAGGGCTGGCTGATCGGCGAGGCCCATCGCGGCCTGGCTGCGATGTTCGTGATGATGAATTCGGCGCGCCTGCATGTGGGCCTGCAAGGCCTGGGGCATGTCGAGGCGGCCTGGCAGAACGCCCGCCAGTACGCCGCCGAGCGCTTGCAGATGCGTGCGCCATGCCGGCCGGAAGAGGTGGTCGCCCAGGCGGCTGACCCGATCCGTTATCACCCGGCCATGCGCCGCGTGTTGCTGGAGCTGCGCACGACCAGCGAGGGCATGCGCGCCATCGGCTATTGGGCGGCGCACCTGCTTGATCAGGCCGAGCATGACCAGGACTCGTCGGCCGCCCGCTTGGCGCCGCTGCTGACGCCCATCATCAAGGCGTTTTTCACCGAACAGGGCTTTCGCCAGGCCAGCCATGGGCTGCAGGTGTTCGGCGGTTACGGCTACGTCACCGAGTTCGCCATCGAGCAAACCCTGCGCGACAGTCGCATCGCGATGATCTACGAGGGCAGTAACGAGATCCAGGCCAATGACCTGTTGCTGCGCAAGGTGCTGGGGGATGAGGGGCGAGCCTTTGGCCTGCTGCTGGCCGAGTTGCGCGCCGAGGCCGGGCAGGGCGCGCAGTATGAGGAATGCGCAGGCTTTTCCGCTGCGTTGGCCAGCCTGTGCGACGCGTTGGCCAGTGTGGTGCACGCCATTCGTGAACGCACCCACGAGGACAGTGAATACCCCTATCGGGCGGCGCCGGATTTCCTCCAGCTCTGTGGCGTCGCGTTGCTGGCCTTTGCCTGGGCGCGGGCCGCGCGGGTCTCCAGGGCCCTGCGCGAAGACGATCCGCTGCGTGCCGCCAAGCTGCAAAGCGCCGGGTTCTTTTTCGATTACCTGCCGTCGCGGCTGGCCCAGCACCTGGGCGCCATAGACGGGGCACGGGCAGCGCTGGCGTTCATCTGACGCGGCCAGGTGCTTGCGGTACTACTTGCGGTACCATGGCGGCTCACGTTTTCTGGAAGTTGCCTGGATGAGTAAACCCGGTCAATTGGTGCTGGTTGCACTGCGCAAGATGATTGCCAGCGGGGAGTTGGCGGCGGGCGAGCGGCTGATGGAGATTCCCACGGCGCAGCTGTTCGGCGTGTCGCGCATGCCCGTGCGCATGGCCTTTCGTACCCTCGAACAGGAAGGACTGCTGGTGCCGTTTGGCGGGCGCGGCTATCAGGTGCGTTCGGTCAGCCCCAGCGACATTGCCGGCGCCGTCGAAGTGCGCGGCGTGCTTGAGGGCCTGGCAGCGCGTCAGACCGCCGAGCTTGGTTTATCCGACGCGGCGCGTGCGGCGCTGGAGCGCTGCCTGGTGGAAGGCGATCAACTGTTCGAAAAGGGCTATGTGACCGAGGATGACCTTGAGGTCTATCACGACCTGAACATGCGCTTTCACCAGGTCATCGTCGAAGGCAGCCACAACCCGGCGATCGCCGACGCGCTGGCCCGCAATGATCACCTGCCGTTCGCCTCGGTGACGGCGCTGGCGGTGGATCGCGAGGACATGGCCCGCGAGTACCGACGCTTCAACTATGCCCACATGCAGCATCATTCGGTTTTCGATGCCCTGGTCAATCGCCAGGGCGCGCGGGCCGAAGCCATCATGCGCGAGCACGCCAATGCGACGTTGCGCTATGCCGAGATCTTCAGTTCAGCCACCGCCGCTGCGCGCATGAAGGTGATTTTGCCCGCGTCGTGAACCCTGTCAGATATCGAGTACCAGCAGCGGGGTTTTCGAGCGCGAGCAGCAGGGGGTGAACTGGTCATTCAGGGCCTGTTCCTGTTCGGTGAGGAACAGGTCGCGGTGCTCCGGTATGCCCTCCAGCACACGGGTCAGGCAGGTGCCGCAAATCCCTTGTTCGCAGGACACGGCAATCTCGATGCCATGGCTTTCCAAGACCTGGACCACGGTCTTGTCGGCGGGGATTTCGAAGACCTGGCCGCTGCTGCCGAGCTTTACCGAAAAGCCGCCGTCGAGGCTGCTGTCCACCGGTGCCGCGCTGAAGTATTCGCGGTGCAGGCAGTCTTCCTGCCAGCCCTGTGCGCGTGCGCTGTCGAGTACATGCTGCATGAACCCGCCAGGACCGCAGACATACAGGTGCACGTCATCGGCAGGCGCCGCCAGCACTTCGGCGATGTTCAACGCGGTGTGCGGCTGCTCATCGAAATGCAGGAACACCCGCTCGGCAAACGGCGACGCCTTGAGCCGCTGCACAAATGCCGCGCGCTCACTGGCGCGGGCGCAGTAATGCAGTTCGAAGTCGGCTCCCGCATGGGCCAGGCGCTCAGCCATGCACAGGATCGGGGTGATGCCGATGCCACCGGCAAACAGCAGGCTGCGACGCGCGTCGTGGACCAGGGGAAACAGGTTGCGTGGCTCGCTGATGGTCAGGCGGGTGCCCTCGTGGACCTGCTCGTGCAGGCTGCGCGAGCCGCCCCGGGAGGCCGGGTCCTTGAGCACGCCGATCAGGTAGCGATGACGTTCCTCGGGGTGATTGCACAGGGAATATTGCCGGATCACCCCATCGGGCAGGTGCAGGTCAATATGCGCGCCGGCACTGAAGGCCGGCAGCGGCTGGCCATCGACACTGGCCAGTTCATAGCTGCAAATGTCCTGGGCTTCGTTGTTACGGGATACCACCACCACATCGATCATGTTCAGTCCTCGCAAAGTTGTCGCGCTGTTCAGGCGGTGGTGGTGGCGATCAGTTGCGGTTCGAGGGCGCGTTCCTTGGCAATCAGTCGCTCCAGGATCTTGCGCGATTGCACGCCACCCGCGTCGATATTCAACTTGAGCAGGTTGCGCTGCGGATGGGCCAGCAGGTTCTGTTGCTGGCGTTCGAGCATCTCCAGGTCCTCGCTGAAAATCTTGCCCTGGCCCTCGCGAATGCTTGCGGTCAGTGCCTCATCGTGGGGGTTGAAGTTGCGCGCCATGCCCCAGAAGTACCAGATCGAAGTGTCGGTTTGCGGGGTGATGAAGTCGACCACGATGCTCGCGGCCTTGTGTTCGGGGGCGGCGTTATAGCCACCTTTGCCGGCGTGGGCCACGCCGACTTCGATGAGCACATGGCTGGGCGGGGTGAAGCGGCAGATCTGCCAGCGGTCCACCGGCACGTC
This sequence comes from Pseudomonas sp. CFBP13509, assembly GCF_005233485.1. NCBI lineage: Bacteria > Pseudomonadati > Pseudomonadota > Gammaproteobacteria > Pseudomonadales > Pseudomonadaceae > Pseudomonas > Pseudomonas sp. CFBP13509. The sequence continues at coordinate 51,158 of NZ_QGAA01000025.1, read as the reverse complement.
ATCGGCAAGGTTATTGCCGCGCAGGGCCATGCGCCAGAACGGCGGGGCCATGATGTTTTCCATGTGCCGGGCGGTGACCACTTCATCGCCGTCCACCGTGGTCACGGGCGGGGCTTCGTCGATTTCCTTCTGGCCGATGCTGGAGGCATGCACATAGGTTTCGTGGGTCAGGTCCATCAGGTTGTCGATCATCAGGCGGTAGTCGCACTGGATATCGAACAGCCCGCCGCCATAGGCCCACTGGTCACTCACGGCCCATTCCAGATGATGGATCAGCGCCGGGTCGGCCTGGCTCTGATCGCCGGGCCATACCCAGATGAAGCCGTAGCGTTCAACGGCGGCAAAGGTCTTGTTGCAGGGAAAACCACGTACCCGCTGGCCGGGCATTTCCACGGTCTTGCCGTCGCCGCCCATGACCAGGCCGTGGTAGCCGCAGACCAGGTTGCCGTTCTCGACATACCCCAGTGAAAGCGGCGCGCCGCGATGGGGGCAGAAGTCCTCGACCGCCACCACGGCGCCTTCCTGGCCACGATAAAACACCATCTTTTCGCCACAGATCTGTCGACCGAGTGGCTTGTGCGCGATTTCATCGGGGGTGCAGGCGACATACCATGTGTTCTTCGGGTACATGATGACTCTCCAGGCGGCGGATTGTTTTTATTTAATGGATCCATTAAATGACCGGCATGATGGAGAGTCAATCTTGTATGGTTGTTTTATTGGGCGATTATCGGACTATTATATGTCAGTGGATCCACTGATTGGGTTCAGTAGCGAATCATCACCGACTTCAGCTCGGTGTAGTCATCGATGAACGCACTGCCGAACTCCCGGCCTACCCCCGAGGATTTGTTGCCGCCAAACGGCACCGCCGGGTCCAGCATCGTGTGCATGTTCACCCACACCGTGCCGGCCTCGATGGCGGGCACCATGCGCAAGGCTTTGCTGAGGTCGTTGGTCCACAGGCTGGCGCTCAAGCCGTAGGGGGTGTTGTTCATCAAGGCCAGCAGTTCCTCTTCGCTGTCGTACGGCAAGAATGTGGCAATGGGGCCGAAGGTCTCCTCGTTGAGCAGGGTGTCGTTGACGCTGTTGGCGAGGATGATCGTCGGCTCGACGTAACAGCCAGGACGGTCGATCAGGTTGCCACCGTGAATGATGCGGTTGTTTTCGGCGCGGGCCTTGGCGAAGAACTCGCCGAGTTTGAGTTGGTGCTGGCGGTTGGTGACCGGGCCGAATTCGGTGCGCTCATCCAGGGGCGAGCCGATGTTCAGCGCGCCCAGGCGCTGGGCCAGTTTGCCCATGACCGCTTCGATCTGCGAACGATGCACAAAGAAGCGTTCGGCGGCGGCGCAGATTTGCCCGGAGTGCAAAAAGCCTGCTTCGATGATGCCGTTGACGGCCTTGTCCAGGTCCACATCGGGCAGGAACCCGGCCGAGTTCTTGCCGCCCAGCTCAAGGGTGGCCCGGGTCAGCCCGGCGCCCATGGCACTCTGGCCCACCGCAATTCCGGTCGGCACGGAGCCGGTGAACGACACTTTGTCGGTGCCGGGGTGTTCGATCAGGCCTTTGCCGACGCTGCCGCCGCCGGTCAATACGTTCAGCGCGCCGGCGGGAAGGCCGGCGTCAATCGCCAGCTCGGCGATGCGCAGGATGGTCAGCGGGGTGAACTCGCTGGGCTTGATGATGATGCTGCAACCGGTCACCAGCGCCGAGGCGAGTTTCCAGATGGCGATCATGGTCGAGAAATTCCACGGCACGATGCCGACCACCACTCCGACCGGCTCGCGCAGGGTGAACGCGGTGTAGCGCTCGCCGGCGAAGGAGGGCAGCGACGGAGTGATGGTCTGGCCGCTGATCTTGGTGGCCCAGCCGGCGTAGTAACGCAGGAAGTGCGCGGCCTGGTCGACTTCGAAGGCGCGGGAAATCTGGATGATCTTGCCCGACTGGCAGGTTTCGATCTGTGCCAGTTCTTCGCGGTGTTGCTCCAGCAGATCGGCCAGTTTGAACAGCACGTTGCCGCGCACTGCCGGTGCGACCTGCGACCACTGCTTGAAGCCTCGGCTCGCCGACGCCACAGCCGCGTCAATGTCGGCCGGGTCGGCGTCGGCGACATCGGCGATGACCTGGCCGGTGGCCGGGTTGATCACCTCCAACCGCTGGCTGGAATGGCTCTCGACGTAGCCACCGTCAATGAACAACCCATGGTTTCGACGGAGGAAGGCTTCAACCTGGGGCAGCAGTGGAATATCGCTCATGGGGTTTTTCCTGGTGGCAGAGATTGAAAAGCCCGAGGTTAATCGCAGTGGCCGGAACGGGCTTGACTGTGGCTGCCCAGTGGCATGTCTGTGGCTGCCAACGCCTGTGCGCGACGGATCAGCCTGAGCCTTTGAAAAGTACAATCTTGACTCTGGAAGGTGCATGTCCTGCCAGGAAGGCGCGCTCCATACTGGCCCTGCATCCGGCGCCACGCTGCGATTTCTGGCGGTGCCCGGACATCCAATAATAAGCAGGGCCATCCATGAAAAAGCCAAACCCGCTCCTCGAAGACCTCAAGTCCATCCTGCCGACCATCGCCGCCAATGCCTTGGTGGCCGAGCAGGACCGCAAGGTGCCCGCCGAGAATATTGCGCTGCTCAAGAGCATCGGCATGCACCGTGTGTTTCAGCCGAAAGTGTTCGGCGGCATGGAGTTGTCGCTGCCGCAGTTTGCCGACTGCATCGCGTTGCTCGCCGGGGCATGCGCCAGCACGGCCTGGGCCATGAGCCTGTTGTGTACCCACAGCCATCAATTGGCACTGTTCTCGGCCCAACTGCAGCAGGAGGTCTGGGGCGCTGACCCGGATGCCACTGCGAGCAGCAGCATCGCGCCGTTCGGGCGCACCGAGGAAGTCGAGGGCGGCGTGCTGTTCAGCGGAGAAATGGGCTGGAGCAGCGGCTGTGATCACGCCGATTGGGCGATCGTGGGTTTCCGCCGCAACAACGCCCAGGGCACCCAGGATTACTGCTTCGCGGTGCTGCCGCGCAGTGACTACCAGATCCGCGATGACTGGTTTGCCGCCGGCATGAAAGGTAGCGGCACCAAGACCTTGATCATCGACAAGGCCTGGGTGCCGGAACACCGCATCCAGAAAGCCAAGGACATGATGGAAGGCAAGTCCGCCGGCTTTGGGCTGTACCCCGACAGCAAGATTTTCTACTCACCGTACCGGCCTTATTTTGCCAGTGGCTTTTCCACCGTCAGCCTGGGCGTCGCCGAGCGAATGCTGGAGGTGTTCCGCGAAAAGACCAGGACCCGCGTGCGCGCCTACACCGGCGCGGCAGTCGGTGCCGCGACCCCGGCGCTGATGCGCCTGGCCGAGTCGACGCACCAGGTGGCCGCCGCGCGCGCCTTCCTCGAAAAAACCTGGGACGAACACGCCGAACACAGTGAGCAGCAGCGCTACCCCAGCCGCGAGACCCTGGCGTTCTGGCGCACCAACCAGGCCTACGCGACCAAGATGTGCATCCAGGCAGTGGACCGTCTGTTCGAAGCCGCCGGCGGCAACGCCTGGTTCGAGCACAACGAGATGCAGCGCCTGTTCCGCGACTCACACATGACCGGCGCCCATGCCTACACCGACTACGACGTCTGTGCACAGATCCTCGGCCGCGAGTTGATGGGCCTGGAGCCCGATCCGAGCATGATCTGAAGCTGCTTTTGAAAACAACAATCAGGGCTGCGCCTGACGCAGCCCGGGAGTCTTGCATGTCTGAATCGACCTTCGACCCACGCGCTTTTCGCCGGGCCCTGGGCAACTTTGCCACGGGCGTGACTGTGGTCACCGCCGCCGACGCCTCCGGCCGCAAGGTGGGCGTTACCGCCAATAGCTTCAACTCGGTGTCCCTGGACCCACCACTGGTGCTGTGGAGCATCGACAAACGCTCCAGCAGCCACGGGGTATTCGAGGAGGCCAGCCACTTCGCGGTCAACGTGCTGGCGGCGGACCAGATCGACCTGTCGAACAATTTTGCCCGGCCCAAGGACGACCGCTTCGCCGAGATCGCCTATGAACCGGGGGAGGGCGGGGCGCCGGTGTTCGCCGATTGTGCGGCACGTTTTCACTGCGAGAAATACCAGCAGGTGGATGGCGGCGATCACTGGATCATGATCGGCAAGGTGGTGGCCTTCGACGATTTCGGGCGCTCGCCGCTGCTCTACCACCAGGGCGCCTACTCCATGGTCCTGCCCCATACGCGCATGACCAGGCGCGACGAAAGCCAACCGCCGAGCAGCCACTTCCAGGGGCGCCTGAACCATAACCTGTATTACCTGATGACCCAGGCGGTACGCGCCTACCAGTCCAGCTACCAGCCCCGGCAACTGTCCACCGGCCTGCGCACCAGCGAGGCGCGGATGCTGATGGTGCTGGAGAACGATGCCCGCCTGAGCGCTGGCGACCTGCTGCGGGAAGTGGCGATGCCGGTGCGGGAAATCGACGACGCCGTGGCCAACCTCAAGCGCAAGGGGCTGGTCGACGATGATGAACACGGCGTACGCCTGACCGCTGCGGGCATTGAACAGACCGAAGACCTCTGGGCCATCGCACGGGAACAGCAGGACAAGGTGTTCGCCGAGTTCAGTCAGGACCAGATCGACACCTTCAAGACGGTGTTGAAGGGACTGATCAGCCACTGCTGACTGGCCAAAATCCGATGCCGGCAACGGCATCGGATTTTTTTGCGTCACGCTCAGCGGGCTTCGGCCAACTCATCGACTAAGCGCAACTGAAACGCCGCCAGCGCCGCGTTCGGTTGCTGCAACTGCACAAACTCAAGCATCGGGTCGCCGACCTGTGTCCTGACGCCCACCAATTCCTCAATGGTCGCCAGCCCGCAAAACGGTACATAGGCTTCGGAGTAGCCGCCTTCGTGCACCAGCACCAGGCGGCCCTGGCACAGGCGTTCGGCTGCTTGGCGTACAAGACGGGTCATGTGCCGGAACGAGTCACTGTGCAACAGCATTCGCGCCAGTGGGTCGACCGCGTTGGCGTCGTAGCCGCAGGCGACGATGATCAATTCCGGCTCGAAGCGCTCCAGCGCCGGAATCACGATACGCTCCATCGCGTGCAGATACGCCTCATGACCGCTGCCGGGAGGCAGCGGGATATTGATGTTCGCACCCAGCCCCGCGCCGCGCCCGCGATCGGCTTCACCGCTGTAACCTGCCGGGAAACAGCCGTCCTGATGCAGGGAAATCGTCAGCACGTCGCCGCGTTCTTCGAAGATCGATTGGGTGCCGTTGCCGTGGTGCACGTCCCAGTCGATCACGGCGACGTTGCCCAGGCCACGCCGGGCTTTTGCGGCTTCGATGGCGATGGCGATGTTGGCCAGGAAGCAGAAGCCCATGGCGTTGTCGGCGAGGCAGTGGTGACCGGGTGGGCGTGACAGAGAATAGGCATTGTCGACTTCGCCGGACAGCACCGCATCCACTGCTGCCATGGCCAGCCCGGCGGAGAGCCTGGCTATTTCATAACTGCCTGGCCCGATGGGCGCGTGGGGGCCCAATTCGCCGCCCCCGGCATCGCTCATCGCCTTGAAGCGTTGCAGGTAGTTGGGCGTGTGCACCCGCAGCAGGTCTTCATCGGTGGCCGCGTTGGCACTGCGCACCTGTAAGTGGCGGGTCAGACCGGAAACGTCCAGCAGGCTCTTCAAGCGACGCTTGGTTTCCGGTGACTCGGCGTGGCCGGCGGCGGCAGGCGGCTGCACCCACCCGCCCACCGGTAAGGTCAAGGCGTGCAACCCGGCGCTGTGCCAGAGGCTGAGTTCGTCGAAGAAAAATGCACTTTTTCGGCTCATCGTCTTTCCATTTTCGTTGGGGTAAAAGGGCCCGTCAGGCATTCGGGCGGCTGCTCAGCATCAACACCAGGGACAGCACGGTGATGCACGCCCCTGCGATCAGCAGTGATTGGAAGCCGCCGCTGGCTTCGATCATCCGGCCAGCCACGGTCGGGCCGATGGCCAGGCCGCCACCGATCACCAGGTTGGAGGTGTTCATCAATTTTCCGGAGCGGTCGAGGTCGGCCAGGCAGGCCAGGACCAGCGGCAGGATGAAGGTCCAGGTGAACTTGAAAAGCAGCGCCGCCAAGGCAAAACGCAGCATGTCGGGCTGGCCCAGCAGCAACAGCACGGCGCCTGCCATCAACGCGTACCCCAGCAGTAACAGCAACAGGCGTGGCAGACGGTCGCCGATCAGCGAGGTACAACCGGCCCCGACGATGCCCATCACCGTGGCGAGCGCCAGAATCTCGCCACTGGCCTCGGCAGAGAGGCCGGCATGGCTGCTGATGGAACCGATAAAGGTCCAGACACCGCTCAGGCTGACGTAGAAACTCAGCAGGCCCAGAATGCCCAGTGCGGCTTTCCACCGGGAGGCGAGGGCGATGCGCTCGGCGGCTTTTTCAGGCGCCGGGCTGCCCTGGGGAAAGTGCCGTGCCAGGGGCAGAAAGAGCGTCATCAAGGCGGCGAGGATCAGGTAGCAGGCTGACAGCCCGTAGTGCTCGAACAGCCGGGGCAGGATGCTCAGACCGATTGCCCCGACCACCAGTTGCCCCATCACCCATAACCCGTAGACACGCCCGGGATTGGCCGTGGAGGCCGCGCTGGACAGGCAGATGATCATCAACGAGCCACCGGCCAGGGCGCTGCAAAAGCGCAGTGCCAGGAGTATCGGGTAGTCGTGGGCCAGCATTGAAAGCAGGTTGGCGGCGATGAACAGCAACCCGGCCAGCAAGGCGGCGCGGCGCCAGTCGACACGCTTGAGCCACCACAGTGCGGGCAGGGTGGCCAGGCTCATGGCGCCGAGTTCGGTGGAGAACAGGTCACCGATCTGCGACGGGCTCAACTGCCATTGCGTCGCCAGTTGCGCCGCCACGGCCGGTGCGGTCATCAGAATGGTCGGGGTGATGGCAGCGAACAGCACAATGGCGGCCAGCAATGCCAATGGGGATGAGGCGCGCGAACGTTCATCGGTCAGCGGTTGGGTCTGGGTGTTCATGGGCAAGCTCCGATGAGGGGGTTCAGAACACATGGACCAGGCGCAGCAGCGCGTCGGTACCGTGATAGCCGTTGTCGGTGGCGACGTTCTGCGAGAGGCCGAACATCAACTGGTTCTGTTTATCCAGCCAGTGACCAACCTCGAAGCCCACCTGGGTGTAGCGCTTGTGGGTGTTGTCGATGCGCTGGTCATTGATCCGCAATTCGCCACCATCGGCGTGGATCAGTCGCAGTGCGCCGTAGGTGCCGGGTGTGAAGTCGTAGGAGGCGAAGGCTTGCAGGCGGTACAGCGGGTCCTGTTTCAGGTCGCTGCCGAAGTAGTCGTCGTTCTTGCCATAGAGTTGGGCTTCGAGGTTGGCTTCCAGCACCCATTTTTCACCGATGCCCTGGGTGTAGTTGTAAACGAAGGTGGTACCCCAGCGATTGGCACCGGGCGACACATCGGGATTGTTACCGTGGTATTCGCCCACAGGCAGGGTAATCAGGGTCAGTAGGCCGCTGTAGGTGCGCGAGGCCGGATCGTTGATGAAAAACACCGTGCCGCCGACCTGGGGATCACCGAAACCGCTTTCTGCGCTGCGTTGGCCGGCACCCGGCAGGCGGGCGTTGATGTCGGCGAAAGGCACGATGAACTGTGGGGTACAGAGGGTGCCGCAGAGGTCGGTGAAGAATACTTGGCGGTACGCCACGGCGTTGACCTTCAGGTCGGCCTTGCCGGTGCTGTCGGCCGGGCCGTGGAAGTCACTGGCGCGGCTTGCCGGCAGGTACAGCACGCCCAGGCTGGTACCCGAGGGGGCGCCGAAAAAGTCCCGGGCGTTGAGGTCGGCCGCACTGGCGTGCAGGCTCGACAGGCCGCCGAGCAGGGCCAGTGTGGTGGTGCGGGTGAAGGTGTGGATCATGGGCATGGCATCTCTTCTTTGAGGTGTTGTGTGGCGAACGGCTCGCCCGTGGGTGGCAGAGGGGACAAAAAAAGCGCAAAGGTGTCCCGTGGCCGTCAAAACGACAGCGAAAAAGTCAGCGCGGGTCAGTGGTGCAGATCAATCAGGCGGGGCGTGCAGCAGATGGGCGATTCGGGCTTTGTCCTTGACCCCGAGTTTGCTGTAGATGGCGCGGATGTGATGGCGCACGGTATTGGGCGACATGCCCAGGTCGCGGGCGACTTCCTTGTAGGTCTTGCCTTCGCCGAAACCCTGGGCCACCGCATTCTCCCGAGGGCTCAGTTGCATCAGCACCGTACGGCTGCGGGCGGCCAGCAGGAGCAGGTCGCCGACCGTCGAGGCCTCGACCTGCAGGTGCTTGCCGTCATAGCCCCCGGCGTCCATCGCGACCGGCAGGCAAGGGCCGGTCCAGTCCGGCCATTCGCTCAGCAGCAAGTCGACGAAGCCACGTTCCGTACAGTGCAGGGTGCCGCGCTGGTCGCACACGGCAAGTGCGAGATTGCGCGGGTGGGTGAGGGCTTCGCGCATGGCGACCAAGGTACGAATCTGATTGGCCGAGACCGCCGCCACCAGGTGCCGCATGAGGTTGTTCAGCAGCAGGCAGTCCTGCTCGGTAAAGCGTGGGGCGTCGGGCGCCCGGTAGAGCGTGAGGTGATCGCTGAGGTGGGTTTGCGGGTCGATGTACACGACGCACAGCAATTCACCGATCGCGTAGCACGAGCCGAGCCAGTTGAGCCCCGGGCCGTTGGCGGGGTTGCGCATGTCGACGATGACCGCCTGCCCCGGCACGTCGTTGACCCTGGCGATGGTCACATCGATATGACGAATCGATTGCCAATCGGCCAGGTAGCTACGGGGCAGGTTGTAGAGATAGGAGCTGTGTTCTTCCGGCAGGCCGTCAATCAGCGCAGCCCGGCCCCACCAGGCGCTGTCGAAGGGCAGTAGTTGGCGGATGCAGCTCAGCGCCGCTTCGTGGAAGTGTTCTATGTCTTTGTCCTGCGCCAGGCGTTGGAGCTCCAGTGTCATCGCGCTGAATGCCTCCAGCAGGCTGGCGTGACCATGATCATGACGGCTCATTCGTATGTACCTCTGTGCGACATTCTTATTGTTTTCGTCACGAAGTCATTAAGGGCCGGAACGTCGTTTTGACGTGGGCAGGGCCTGGAGACAAGTATCGACGGGTTGAAAGCCGATCACCATCCTACAGATGCACGATAGCGCCCGATGCAGGTTTTTTTTGGATGGCAGCCACGCGCAAAGGCCTTGCAGGCTCGTACAAGCAATCACGCTCGGTTTGCGATCAGATCCGGGGTTTCGACTCGATCAGAAAGGGCCAGGCCGATGTTCTTCAAGAAAAAACAGCCGATGCAGGACCTTGCCGCCGTCCTCAAGCAACTGCTGGCGGGAGAGGTGTTGGGAACCCAGGCACTGCACGCTTATCCGTCGGTGCAGGCCGACCTGGAGCAACTCGCCACACAACGTGCGCGGGCTGCGCGGCAGTTGCTGTTGCTCGAGGAATCAGCCCGCGATCAGGCTGCCGAAGGGGCGCGCAGCGAACAGGCACTTGCCGTGCTTCGCCGGCAACTGGAGCAGGCCGGGCAGCGTGAACAGGCGCTGGAAGCCGAGTTGCGTGAGCATGCGCAGCGCGCCCTTGCGCATCAACACGAGACGCAGATCTGGGAGCTGCTGCTCTGCACCATGACCGAAGGCTGCTGGGACATCACCGTGGTCAACGGTGACGTGCAGGATCCCGCCAGTCGCATGCGGATTTTCAATCAGTTCCGTCTGCTCCTGGGCTACGCGCCCCATGAGCTGCCCGATGGCTGGGACGCGCAGGTCAGCATCACCCACCCCGATGACCTGCCGAAGATCATGGCGATCTTCGATCGGGAAATCCTTGCGCCCCAGGGCAGCGGTGAGTACGTGTTTGAATACCGGATGCGCCACAAGACCCGTGGCTACATCTGGTGCCGCGAGCGTGGGCGAGCGGTGCGCGATGCCCAGGGGCGTTTGACGCGGGTGATCGGCGCGGTACGCGATATCAGCGACGAGCAGTCGGCGAAGACCACCCATCAACAGCTGCTCGCACACAATCAGGCCACCTACGGCCAGATCGCCACGGTGGTGAGTGTGATCAAGGGCATTGCCGACCAGACCAACCTGCTGGCCTTGAACGCCGCCATTGAAGCGGCCAGGGCCGGCGAGGTCGGGCGCGGGTTCTCGGTGGTGGCCGATGAGGTGCGCAAGCTGGCGGAAAACACCCGTCAGGCGACCCATCAGATCCAGACGATGCTGCATCAGCACGAACGCTAGGAGGGAGCTGCGTTGCGCAGCTCCTGAGGCCGGTCAGAAGGGCACGGCCACCGTCAACTGGCTGTAGAGGTTGGTGCCGTTGCCACCCACTTGGTTACCGCCGGAGTCGGCATCCTTTTTGGGTTGGTAGATGCCCACCAGCGGGCTGATGATCAGGTGGCTGTTGACCGCCCATTCGGCGTACAGGTCCAGCTCCCGGGCGTCGAGGTTCAGCGCGTCGTGTTTGCGCAGGGTATTGAAGTCGAAGTACAGCGCGCCGACCGTCAGGTTCTCCAGGGGCGTCGCCTTGAGGCCGACGTGATGGATGCCGGTATTGCTGTTGAACGGGCCGGCATAGTTGGAGGCGACTTCACCCTGGAACCAGGTGCCATAGCCGGTGCTGAGCCCGGTGAACAGCGGGTCCCATTTTTGCGAGTAGCGCGTGTAGCGGTAGGTCACTTTTGGCGACCAACCGACATCGGCGAAGGTGTAGCCGGCCTCGGCGTACCAGGCTTTTTCCGGCCCCGCGTCCTTGTCTTGCCAGGCGTATTCGAAGGCGAAGCTGGCGTTGTCGATACCGGCGCTGCCTTCGCCGCGCACGCTGTAAGTGTCCAGGCCCTCGCGCTGTTTCTGGAAGTCGCTGGCCCACTGGTCGGTGACGTTCATGCCGTGGACCCAGGTCAGCCCCAGCGTGCCGGCGGCGGCCGTGTAGTCGAGGGTGCCCGCCGCCAGTTCGGTTTCGGCCTGGGCGCGGTTGTCCGACTTGAGCCACAGCACCGAGCCGTGCAGGCCCTCTTGCCCGCCCAGGCGCAGCACCGCCGTGCGGTCGAAGGCGTGGCGTGCCGCGAGGTAATAGGCGCCGCCACGGTTCAGCGCACCGTCAGCCGGGCCTTTGCCGAGGTTGGGGCCGTCGTCGTTGATCAGGAACCCCCGGCCGATCTTGACCACCTGGCGCCCGATGGAAAAATCCACACCGTCCTTGCCCAGCGCCGGAAACAGGTCGGCGGAGCGCCATCCCAGGTAGGCGTCTTCGATTTTGGTGGTGCGTTCGCTGCCATCGGTGTTGCCCGCCGCATCGCCGTCGCCCCAGGTGCCGGAGCTGACCCAATTGAGCGCGCCATACGCGGTGCCGTGCCCGGCCAGGCCCTGGTCGCCGCTCACCCCGTACTTGATGAAACCCTCGCGCCAGGTCGAGCCGCCCGCTGTGCCGTCGTAGTTGTGACGGCTGTTGAACAGGCCGTAGACCGCCAGGAAGTCCGCATTCAGGTGGGTGTCCTCGTCGGCGTATAGCTCATAGGCCTGGGCCGGTGAATGGCCGATCAACAGCGCGATACCCAGGCCGACGGCCAAGGATTGCGTGCGTATTTTCAAGGTGTGCTCCATTGTTATAGTCCCCAGCATGGTTAGGTCGAGGGCGCATTAAGATGACCCCAGGCGGAGGAAGTCTTTCACCTGCGTGCCACGCAATTGATCCTGCCCGCCAAGCCGTATGCCTTGGCAGGCAGCAACAAAAGCCACGGCAGACATGGGCAAGACGCTCGGTGCTCGGGAAGTGCACAGTGATTTTGCGCACGATGCCGTTTCGATCAGGGACTGGCTGGGGAGGGCTTTATCGCCGGCTCCTTGAACGGCTCGATGCATCCACTCAGAAATCCGCTTTCGAGGATCCGCACCATGTCGATCAATGACCGACTTACACAGCATTTGAAACGCGGCAGCGTCGGGTTTCCGACCGCGCTGGCCAGCACCATTGGCCTGATCATGGCCAGCCCGGTGATTCTCACCGCGACCATGGGCTTCGGTATCGGCGGCAGCGCCTTCGCGGTGGCCATGCTGATTGCGGTGGTGATGATGCTGGCCCAGGCAACCACCTTTGCCGAGGCCGCCTCGATCCTGCCGACCACCGGCTCGGTCTACGACTACATCAATTGCGGCATGGGCCGTTTCTTTGCGATCACCGGCACCCTGTCGGCGTACCTGATCGTGCACGTGTTCGCCGGCACCGCCGAGACGATTCTGTCCGGGGTCATGGCCCTGGTGAACTTCGAACACCTCAACACCCTGGCGGAGTCCGCCGGCGGCTCCTGGTTGCTGGGAGTGGGGTTTGTCGTGGTGTTCGGTGTTCTCAATGCCTTTGGCGTCAGCGCCTTCGGCAGGGCCGAGATCATCCTGACTTTCGGCATGTGGACCACCCTGATGGTGTTCGGCGTGCTCGGCCTGATCGCGGCCCCGGCGGTGCAGCTGGAGGGCTGGTTCGGCGTATCGCTGGTGGGTACCGACCTGGTCACCATTCTGTCGCTGGTGGGCATGGCCATGTTCATGTTCGTCGGTTGCGAGTTCGTCACGCCGTTGGCCCCGGACCTGCGCAACTCGGCCAAGGTCATGCCCAAGGCCATGATTTTCGGCTTGTTGAGCGTGGCGACCTGCATGTTCATCTATGGCGCGGCGATGAAGCGCCAGGTGGAAAACGTGGTGCTGGATGCCGCCACCGGCGTGCACCTGCTCGACACGCCCATGGCGATCCCACGCTTTGCCCAGCAGGTCATGGGCGATATTGGCCCGTTGTGGCTGGGGATCGGTTTCCTGTTCGCCGGTGCCGCCACCATCAATACGCTGATGGCGGGCGTGCCGAGGATTCTCTACGGCATGGCGGTGGACGGCGCGTTGCCCAAGGTCTTCACTTATTTGCACCCGCGCTTCAAGACGCCGCTGCTGTGCATCCTGGTGGCGATGCTGATTCCGTGCCTGTATGCCCTGTGGCTGGGCGGCAACACCGATAACATCATGCACCTGGTGCTGGCGGCGGTGTGTGCGTGGAGTTTCTCTTATCTGCTGGTGACGCTGTCGGTGGTGATCCTGCGCATTCGCCGTCCGGACCTGCCACGGGCCTATCGCTCGCCGTTCTTTCCGTTGCCACAGATTCTTTCCAGCGTCGGCATCTTGCTGGGCATGTGGTTCATTACCCCGCCGGGCATGAACCCTGCGGACATTTATGTGCCGTTCGGGGTGATGCTCGGGATCACGGCTTCATACGCGCTGTTCTGGACACTGGTGGTACAGAAGGTCAATCCATTCAAGCCGGCTTCGGTAGAAGAAGTGCTGGCCAAGGAGTTTTCCCATGAGCCTGGCAACCCTCACAACCCTTATCTCGAGCAGGCTGCAAAAGCTGTCTGAGCTGTTCAGCGCCCAACGGGCCCCGTCCGGTTACCGGCCTGGGGTCACGCTTGAGTACGTGCGGCGCAACCTCGGGCTGGCGAGTTTCACCTCGACGGGGCCAGCCCAGGCAAGGTTTTGCCTGGACGACATCGGCCTTCAGGTGGACGTGGCCGAGCGCACCGAAGCGCAATTGCTGATGCACCTGGTGATGACCGAATTCAGGTTCACGGTGCCCGCCTCAGAGCAGGGCAGTGCGCGCTTTGAACTGCACCACAGCGGGTCGATCCGGCGCACGGGGCTGGCCTGCCGGCAACGGGCGGGAGCGCCGGATTTGCTGGCCAGGCTCCAGGCGGCCTTGAACGATGACCCCGACCTGCATCAAGCGTTGATGGGGCTGGACTTCAAGCGCCTGCACCTCGATTTGAGCGGGCAGCAATGGCACGTACGGCTTGAACACATGGGCGGCAGCGAGGTGGTCAACCGCATGCCGGCGTTCCGGCGCTACATCCCCTTGAGCGGCGCGCAGCGGGCCGGGCTGCTCACGGTACTGGCGGGTTTGCAGCGGGTATTGGGCGCGCTCTGAGTCGAGCAATTGGCATCATTAGTGCTTCTACAGTCGGTATCACGTACTTGTTGCGCCTATATAGATAACATGTTAACTATTGGCCGACAAAAACAAGAAAACCATTGTGGAGATGCCATGAGCACCTATCAGTCTGCGCACTATGGGTTGGAAACCTGGACTCGGGATCTGCGAGCGGCCTGCGGCCATTTCGACACGGAACTGGCCTTCAACCGCTCACTGTTCATCGGTGAGGTGTCCAAGCACTCCCGGGGCGGCCTGTCACTGGCCAACCTGCGCACCAACGCCGGCCTGATCAAACGCGAGCGGCCCAATGCCGATCACGATATGGACCAGCATTGCTTCCTGGTCAGCCAGCGCAGTGGCTATTGCCAGATCACCCAGAACGGCCAGGTCATTCAATTGGCCCCCGGCGATATGCTGCTGATGGACTCCACGGGTTCGATCGAGATCAGCCCGTTTGGCCTTATCGAACATGCCTCGCTGTCACTCTCGCGCAATGAAGTGTGCAAGCAGCTGGGCAGCGCCTCGAAAACCTTCGGCAAGATCTCTTCGAGCAAGGCCTGCGGGCGCATGCTCCACGTGTTGATGGACCAGCTGTGCCGCGAGGGCCTGGAGGGTCAGGATTCGATTGAAGAGGCCGAGGCGCTGCAAGCGGCGTTTGTCTCCCTGCTCGGTTCAGCCTTTGAACTGCATGACGCCCCAGGCGACAGCGGCGTGTCCTTGCAGGGCAGCAACCTGCGCAGTTATGTGCAGAAAGTCATCGACGAGTCCCTGACCCAACCCGGCCTGAGCCCGGTAGGCCTGGCCAGCCGCCTGAACATCTCGGTGCGGCATTTGTACCGCTTGTTTGAAGAACAGGACGACAGCGTCTGCCGCTACATCCAGCGTGCGCGGCTCAAACGCAGCGCGGACGATCTGACCAACCCGTTCCTCAAGAGCGAGTCGATCACCTCGATTGCCTACAAGTGGGGCTTCACCGATTCCGCGCACTTCAGCCGCTCGTTCAAGAAGCAATTCGAGCTGTCGCCCAAGGATTTTCGTTCCACTCATCTGCAGCAAGCGGCCGGGGCGGCGTAGGGTATCCATCGATCCATGAAACCGCTCACCCTGTCGGCCCATAACATTTGCGCAGTCGCGGTCGAACACTTTGCCGCTTACGGCTACGACGCTTCATCGCTGAACGAAATCGCGGTCGGGGCGGGCATGCGCAAGGCCTCGCTGTACGCGCACTTTGTCAGCAAGGACGCGCTGTTTCAGACGGTCTTCGAGATTGCCCTGGCCCATGAACATCAGTACATCGCGCAGTGCTTCAAGGAAGAGGCCGGGCACCCTGGCGTGCCTGGGCAATTGCACCTTGAGCGGTTGCGCGGGCGCTATGCGGGGTCGGCGCACCTGCGCTTCCTGTTGCGCACGGCCTACTTTCCGCCGGCGGATATTCGCAGCGTGATTACGGCAGGATTTGAGGGGTACCTGGCGAGCATTCGCGAGGATTTCCAGCGTGCCGCGCAAGGGCGGTACAGGATGGTACGGCCCGAGGCGCTCGAGGTGTTTTGTGACGCTTACCTGGGTATCGTCGACAGCCTGCATGTGGAGCTGATCTATTCGACGCCCCAGGGTTACGTCAAGCGGCTTGCGGCGTTGTCGCGGGTGTTCAGTGATTCACTGTCGCTGCTTGAAGGGGCGAGCGCTATTCAACGGATACACCGCCCCTCCCAGATTTGATCCGGTTTACATCCCGACAGAGGTCACTTCACCTCTGGCAACGTCGAGCCGCCGTCCACCACGATGGTCTGCCCGGTGATGTAGGTCGCCAGGTCGGAGGCCAGGAACAGCATGGCCCCGGCAATATCCTGAGCGGCACCGAGGCGTCCCAGGGGCACGCGGCTGGCGATGTCGGCATTGACCTGGCTGTCGCCCAGGTTATCCATGGCCGGCGTGGCAATCATCCCTGGCTCGACGCCGTTGACGCGTACCTGGTAAGTCGCCAGCTCCAGCGCGGCATTGCGGATAAAACCGTTGACCCCGGCCTTGGACGCCGCGTAGTGGCTGAGCCCCGCATAGGCAACCCGTGGCCCGGTGACCGATGAGGTGACCAGCACGCAGCCACCGCCCTGGCGTTGAAACATCGGCAAGGCGGCCTGGGTCAGCCAGAACAGGGCCGAGAGGTTGACCGCCAGCGTGCGTTCAAGAACGGCCGGGGTGATCTGCGCGAACGCTGTCAACGGAAAGTAGCCGGCGTTGTGCACCAAGATATCCAGGCGGCCCCAGTCCTGTTCTATAGCCTTGATGCCTTCGAACACCGCCGTCGCCTCGGCCAGGTCCAGCGCGATGGCCTCGACCCGGCAGCCGCGCGCACGCAAGCCCTCGGCCAATGCCTGGGCTTGTGCCAGGCGCAGGTCGGCGATCATGACGCGGGCGCCACGCCAGGCGAACGCCTCGACGATGGCCTGGCCGATACCCTGGGCGCCGCCGGTGACCAGCACGGTCTTGCCGCTGAAATCCAAGTCTTCAGGCATGTGCACGCTCCATATGGACGTAAGCCAGTGTGGGCACATCGACGATGCTCGAACCGCCATCGGCGACCACGCTGGCCCCGGTGATGATCGCGGCATCCGGGCTGGCCAGGAAGCGGCACACCTTGGCGATTTCCTCGGCGCTGGCGGGGCGCCGCAACGGCACGTCGGCGCATACGCGGGCATAGGCTTGCGGCAGGGTGTCGCCGTGGAAGCTCATCAACGGCTGCATTTCCTCGTCGGCCATGGGCGTGGTAACCCAGCCGGGACACACCGCGTTCACCCGCACACCGCGTGGGCCGTAGTCCCGCGCCAGGGAGCGATTGAGCCCGAGCAGCGCATGCTTGGCGGTGGTGTAGCCGCATACTTCGGGTCCGGCGGCCAGGGAGGCGATGGAGCCGAGCAGCACGATATTGCCGGCGCTTTCGATCAGCAGCGGCAGGCAGGCGCGGGCGCTGTAGAACGCGCTGTCCAGATTGCTGCGCAAGGCCGCCTCCCAGGTGTGTGGGCTGGTCTGGGTGGCGCTGCCCACGCCATGCCCGCCGGCGCAGGCCAGCAGCACATCGAGGCGGCCGTAGCGCTGACCAATCTGCGCAACGAAACCCTCCCAGGTGGCCGGGCAGGCCGCATCGCCGACCAACACCAGGCCGCCGGTGTCCTGCGCAACTTGCTCCAGGGGCTCGCGGCGACGGCCGATGAGCACCAGGTTGGCCCCTTCGGCGGCGTACAAGCGCGCGCAGGCGGCACCGATGCCCGTGCCGGCACCGGTGATGACAACGGTGCGTGGATCAGGCATCGGGATACTCCGTGCGGTTGAGCACTTGGCAGTAGGAGCTGACTGGAAAGTTCGACAGCTCATCGAACGACGCACCGGCATAGCCGAAGATCTTGCCGTCGCTGCGGTGCTGTTGCAGGTCGATCAGCACCAGGCCGAGGGTCGGGATGATCTTTTCGCGCCAGACGAACAGGTACAGCTGATCGGCGATCTTGTAGTAGTGGCAGCGATCGGTATCGCACAGGCCTTGCTCCACGCCCTTGAGGCATTGCCAGGCATAGAACTGATCGTTCAGGTAGATGTGCTCGTAGACTTCGCTGGGGCTGTAGCGATACAGATTGCGCAGGCCGGTCAGTTCCTGGGTGGGCGCGTGGGGGCATTGGCCCGGCTGCCAGGGTTGATCCAGGCTGCCGTGCAGGAAGTCCACGTCCACCGAGGTCAGGGCCTTGCCGGCCAGGGCGCGGCTGTAGAGGCCTTGCTCGGTTTGTTCGCGGTCCGGCATGCGCCCGATCACGGCGGTGAACGACGATGTGGTGGTGTCCAGCACCAGGCTGATGGACCAGGCCTGGCCGGCTTCATGCTTGATGAAGTCGACCAGGTACAGGCCCGGGCGGACCGAGGTGGCGCGGTAGGCGGCCGAACCGCTGGAGTGACCGTCGGCGGCGTGCCAGTGCAACTGCTCGGTGTCGAAGCGATGCTCGATCTGCCAGCCGTTGGCGAAGTGCAGGGTGAAGGCCTTGCCGTTGAGGTCGGCAAGGTTGGGCAGGATAAACGCGTCGGGGGCAAAACCATCGGCGAGGGCGCCTACGGTGATCCAGTCGGATGAAGTGGTCATTGCATGGCTCCGGTTGAGGGAATGGACACCCCGGATCATGCGGTTGGCAACCTGGCGCGCCTATCAACCAAAGGGTTGAGGCGGCTTAAAGAAACAGCGCGGCGACCAGTTCGGTACGACTGCTCACACCCGTTTTGCGAAACAGGTGGATCAAGTGGGTCTTGATGGTCGGCAGGCCGACATCCAGCTCCAGGGCCAGTTGCTTGTTGCTCGCACCCTGACGCAATAACCAGGCAATCTGGCGTTCCTTGGGCGTGAGACCGGCCAATGCATCGTCGCAGGGCTGCATATTGGCCACCGCCATTTGCAGCAATGCCTGCAAGGCATTGAGCTGAGCCAGTTGGTCGGGGGTAAACACCCCTTGCTCCGCCGTGCGCAGCAAGGAGATGGCCGCCTGGGGCTGGTCCGCGCGATGGGCCACGATCTCCACCACATCGACCACACCGTAGCGTTGCAGGAAGTCTTGATAGCGGCGGCTGTCACGCAGGGGCTGGCGGGCCATGGCGAACCCCAGCGGCACCACCGCCAGCCCGCTGGACAGGCAATTGCGCGGTTGCAACGGGTCGAATTGGCGGTAGTTGTCCAGGTAGTCGCGGTGCATCTCACCGCTCATGCCTTGCAGCCTGAAATCACGGGCCTGCAACTGGCGGTCCACGCAATAGAACGCTGCCTGGCTGGCGGGCACCAGTTGAGTGAAAGCCTGCAGGCAATGGCCTGCGACTTCCTGAGCGGGGATGGCGTGCATGGTCAGTCACCTGCGCCGTAAAAAACGCTGCCGGCCGAAGCCGGCAGAGGGGAGCGATCAGACTACCGCGAAATAGTGCTTCACAAAACTCTCGCTTACCACCTCCCACAGCACCGGCGTGCCCTTGGTCACGAACCAGCTGTCGCCGGCTTTGTAGCGGGTACTCTGGCCAGTACTTTCGTCGGTCAGCACCACTTCACCGGTGACCACCGTGGCTTGTTCGGCGAACGGGTAGACCATGCGGAACTTGCCTTGGGTGGTGCCGAAATAGGCGCTGCTGACGGCGTCGGTCGGGGCGCCGAAGGTCATTTTGCCAAAGGCTTTGACTTCGCCTTCGAGGATCTCGGAGCCGAGGTCGGCAACGGTGCCCCAGGCATCGAGGTCCGATAATTGGATGTCTTTCTTCAGGGTGGTAACGGGCATGGCAGTTCTCCTGTGAATGAAACAGCGGGGCTCAACGGCGACCGTTGAAATAGCCCGAAAGTTGATGAAGGCTTTTGCCGGCCGTGAGCAGCAGCGGGCGGATATGGTCCTTGCCCAGGATCTGCGCATGCTTGACCGCGCTGATCAGGTCGTAGCGCGACGAGCCTTCGCTCATGCCCTCGGCCAAGACCTTGCAGATGATGTGGCTGGGCGTGACCCCGAAGCCGGCGTAGCCCTGCACATAAAAGGCATTCGGGCGCCCGCTGAGCGTGCCGATCTGCGGGAACAGGTTGGCCCCGGTCGCCATCGGCCCGCCCCACGCCAGGTCGATCTTCACGTCCTTGAGGTAGGGGAAAATCTTCAACATCAGGTTGCGGTTCCAGGCTTTGAGGTCCAGCGGGATGTGCTCGACGAAAGGCGTGGCGGCACCGAACAGCAAGCGGTTTTCGTTGGTGACCCGGTAGTAGTCGATCACCGGGCGAATATCGCTGTAGGCGCCGCGTATCGGGCTGATGCGGTTGATCATCTCGTCCGACAACGGCTCGGTCATCAACTGGAAGGCATAGGTATTGACGGTGGTCTTGTGCAGTTCCGGTTCCAGCTTGTTGAGGAAACTGTCGCAGGCCCACAGCAACTTGGAGGCTTTGACCGAGCCGCGGCCGGTGCGCACGGTGATGCGTTCGCCATAACTGACTTCCAGCGCCGGGCTGTGCTCAAAGATGCGCACACCGTGGCCCGCCAGGGCCTTGGCTTCGCCCAGCAGCAGGTTCAGTGAGTGCACGTGCCCGCCGCCCATGTGCAGCAGCGCGCTGGTATAGGCGTCGGAACCGATGATCTGCTTGACCTCGGACCCCGCCATAAAGCGGATTTCGTCCTGGGTGTTGATCGACTTGAAGTCCTTCTCCCAGGCGCGCAGGGTTTTTTCCTGGCGGGCGTTGAAGCCCATGTAGCCGTAGCCGTGGCAGAAATCGGCGTCGATCGCGTACTTGGCGATGCGATCCTTGATGATGCCGGCGCCCAGCTCGCTGATTTCAAAGATCTGGCGCAGGCCTTCGTCGCCGACTTGTTGCTTGATCTTCTCCAGGTCATGGCCGATCCCCGCCATGATCTGCCCGCCATTGCGGCCCGTGCCGCCGAAACCCAGGTAGCGCGCTTCGAGCACCACAATGTTGGTGATGCCTTTTTCGGCGAGTTCCAGTGCGGTGTTGATGCCGGAGAAACCGCCGCCAATCACCACCACATCGGCTTCCACGTCCTGTTCGAGGGTGGGGAAGCTGAGGTTGTATTTCTTGGTTGCCGAGTAGTAGGTCGGCGTTTCGATATTGATCATGGCGCAGCCTGGAAAAGTGAAGGGAAACGCACTGCAGAGCCGACACGAAGCTCTGTGCCTGTTGGGGTGTATTAAGTGCCTTCCGAGCGGTAGGTGTCTTGATTCTGTGTGCCGCCGCTCTTGACCGTGGCTGCCAATCATCAACCCTGAATCCGGCCGCGCGGTAAAGCCGCACACGGGCAACAATCGCCAATGCTAGAATGTTGTTAATCTGTTAACCAATTGCGACGCCGCCATCCATGTCCAAACCGCGCCAATCCCTGACCCTCACTTTGCTCCATGCGCGTGAAGCCGCCATGGGGTTTTTTCGCCCTTCGCTCAATCAACACGGGCTGACCGAGCAGCAATGGCGGGTCATTCGGATCCTCAGCCAGCATGAGGAGCTTGAGATCAACCGCCTGGCCGAGCTGGCGTGCATTCTCAAGCCGAGCATGACCGGGGTGCTGGTGCGCATGGAAGCGGCAGGCATGGTGGAGCGGCGCAAGGCGCAACAGGACCAACGCCGCGTGCTGGTGCGGCTGGCCGAGAAGGGGCAAGCCTGTTTCGACTCAATGAGCCAGAGCATGGAAGCCAATTACCAGCGCTTGCAGGCGGGGTTTGGCGAGGAGAAGTTGCAGACGTTGCTGACCTTGCTCAACGAACTGAAAACTCTCAAGCGCTAGTTAAACTACCCCCCGTGGATACCGTCTTATCCAACACCGCGCAAATCCTACGAATGCCAACCCCCCACCAAGGTCTCCCCCCGTAGCAGCTGCCGAGCGCAAGCGAGGCTGCGTCAGGCGCGCTGCCGATTCAAGCTCGAGTCGCGGCCGACGCAGCCTCGCCGAGGCTCGACAGCTGCTACGAATGCCACGGTCTCCCCCCGTAGCAGCTGCCGAGCGCAAGCGAGGCTGCGTAGGCCGCGCTGCCGATTCAGGCTCGAGTCGCGGCCGACGCAGCCTCGCCGAGGCTCGACAGCTGCTACGAATGCCACGGTCTCCCCCCGTAGCAGCTGCCGAGCGCAAGCGAGGCTGCGTAGGCCGCGCTGCCGATTCAAGATCGAGTCGCGCTCTACGCAGCCTCGCCGGGGCTCGGCAGCTGCTACGTTAGTAGACGCCGCCGGCCGCGCTGTCAGGCGCCGGTGAATCCTTGAAGGCCGCCGCCAGGCTTTGCAGCCCGCGCATCAGCACCGTGGTGTCGACGCCCACCGCCACGAACGCCGCGCCCAGTTCGATGTAGCGCCGCGCCAGTGCCTGGTCGGCGCTGAGAATGCCGGCGGCTTTGCCGGCGCTGCGGATGCGCGCGATGGCGTCTTCGATTGCCGCCTGCACCTCGGGGTGGCCGGGGTTGCCGCGATGGCCCATCGACGCGCTCAGGTCCGCCGGCCCGATAAACACCCCGTCTACGCCTTCCACCGCCGCAATCGCCTCCAGGTTGGCCAGGCCCTCGCGGTTTTCGATCTGCACCAGCAGGCACATCTGCTCATCGGCGTGGTCGAGGTAACCGGCAATGCTGTTCCAGCGTGAAGCCCTGGCCAGCGCACTGCCGACGCCGCGCACGCCCTTGGGCGGATAATGGATGGCTTTCACCAGCGTACGCGCCTGTTCTGCGCTCTCCACCATGGGCACCAGCAAGGTCTGTACGCCAATGTCGAGCACTTGCTTGATCAACGCGGTGTCGCCGATCACCGGGCGAATCACCGGCTGGCTGGGGTAGGGCGCCACGGCCTGGAGCTGGCCGAGCATGCCGCGCAGGTCGTTGGGCGCATGTTCGCCGTCGATCAGCAGCCAATCGAAACCGGCGTTGGCGGCCAGTTCCGCGCAATAGGCATCGGCCAGGCCCAGCCACAGGCCGATCTGGGCTTCCCCGCTGCGCAGGCGATGTTTGAAGGTGTTGACAGGCATGTCCATGAGCACTCTCCGGTTAAACGAATCGGCAGGCAATCGAACCCAGCATGTCGTAGTCGACATGGAAGGTATCTCCAGGGTTGGCCGCCACCGGACGGGTGAAGGAGCCACCCAGGATGATTTGTCCGGGTTGCAGGGTGACGTCATAGGCGGCCAGTTTATTCGCGAGCCAGGCCACGCCCTTGGCCGGGTGATTGAGCACGGCGGCGGAGACGCCGGACTCTTCGATCACGCCATTGCGGTAGAGCACCGCGGGTACCTTGCGCAAGTCGATCTCGGTGGGGCGCACGGCCCGCCCGCCCATGACCACGCCGGCGTTGGCGGCATTGTCGGAGATGGTGTCGAAGACCTTGCGGGTCGCCTTCGTGTGCGGGTCGACCTGCTGGATGCGTGCATCGATGATCTCCAGTGCCGGGATCACCCATTCGGTGGCGTCGAGCACGTCGAACACCGTCACGTTCGGGCCTTTCAGCGGTTTGCCCAGGATAAACGCCAGCTCCACCTCGACGCGCGGCACGATAAAGCGCTCGAAGGGGATGTCGGTGCCTTCATCGAAGAACATGTCGTCCAGCAGCGCACCGAAATCCGGCTCGGTGATATTGGACGAGACCTGCATGGCCCGGGAGGTCAGGCCGATCTTGTGGCCGACCAGCTTGCGCCCGTCCCTGATTTTCTGTTCCACCCAGGCGCGCTGGATGGCGTAGGCGTCTTCGAGGGTGATCGCCGGGTGATCGAGGGAAAACTGACGCACCTGTTCGCGTGAACGTTCGGCCTGGTCGAGGCGCGCGGCGGCTTGCAAAATGAGCGATTGATCAAGCATGGCAAGAGTCTCTTATTGAGGGTTGACGATGGCTGCCCGGGTGCGCAGCACCAGCAGGCCACCGAGAGCAATCAGCAGCGCCAGGACGTACAGGGCCAGGCTGGCGCTCTGGGTGGTGTCGCGCAT
Source organism: Pseudomonas sp. CFBP13509 (assembly GCF_005233485.1). Lineage (NCBI taxonomy): Bacteria > Pseudomonadati > Pseudomonadota > Gammaproteobacteria > Pseudomonadales > Pseudomonadaceae > Pseudomonas > Pseudomonas sp. CFBP13509. The sequence goes on along the minus strand of NZ_QGAA01000025.1, from coordinate 27,702 downwards.
CCAGCCGATCAGGTAGGGCGCGAAGAATGACGCGATGCTGCCGAACGAGCTGATCAGGGCGATCCCGGCGGCCTGGGTGTTATTGGAGAGGAACGCGGGAGGCAGTTGCCAGAACATCGGCAACGCCGCGCTGGCGCCCATGCCGGCGACGATCAGGCCGCCCAGCACCACGGCCGGGTTGGCGGGGGCGAGCCCGGCGATGGCAATGCCCACGGCCGACATCAGCAAGGGCACACACAGGTGCCAGCGGCGTTCACGCTGGCGGTCGGATGAGCGCCCGCAGCCAATCATGAAAAAACACCCGGCCAGGTACGGCACCGCACTGAGCAGGCCGACCTTGCCGTCGCTGCCGATGCCGGCACCGTGGATCAGCGTCGGCATCCAGAACGCCAGGGTGTTGACCGCCAGCATCACCGCGAAGTACACCGCCACCAGCAGCCACACCTGTGGGTTGCGAAGAATCGCGGAGAACGAGGTGATGGATTTGCGGTGTTCTTCCTGGTGCAGTTGCTCGCGCAGGTGTTGCTTCTGTTCCGGCGCCAGCCACTTGACCGTCTCGAAGCTGTCCGGCAGGCACTTGAGCACCACCAGCCCGAGCAGAATCACGGGGGCGCCTTCGATGACGAACATCCATTGCCAGCCGCGCAGGCCGCCCAGGTCGTGGAAGTGTTCAAGGATGCCGCCGGAAAGCGGGCCGCCGATCACCCCGGCCATCGGTACTGCGATGGCAAACAGGGCGGTGACTTGCGCGCGACGCCCGGCCGGGTACCAGCGGTTCAGAAACACCAGGATGCCCGGGAAGAAACCGGCCTCGGCCACCCCCAGTAAAAAGCGCAGCACATAGAAGCCCATGGCGCCGTCGATCAGGAACATGCAGGTCGACAGCACGCCCCACACCACCATCAGCGTGGCAATCCACCGCCTGGGGCCGACACGGTCCAGGGCCATGTTGCTGGGGACGCCAAACAACGCATAGGCCACGAAGAACAGGCCGGCGCCGAAGCCATAGACGGTGTCGCTGAAGTTCAAGTCCGCGCTCATCTGCATCTTGGCGAAGCCGATGTTGATGCGGTCGAGATGGGCGAAGAGGTAGCAGATCAGCAACAACGGCATCAGCCGCCAGGTGATGGTGCTGTGGGTACGGTCGCGTGCGACCTGGCCGAGGGGGGCGGCGGTATGGGCTGTGCTCATGGTTTTATACTTTTTGTCTGAGAGGCCGAGGGTGTGAACGGGCAGGGTGCTTTAGCCGACCTGCGCCTTGAGGAACGCATGCACGTTGTTCTGCTTGAAATTGAGCTGCTCGTGCAGTTCGAGCATTTCAAACGACAAGGCCAGCAGGCGCTGGGCCTGAAGCGCGGCGAAGTGCTGGGTGATGACCTCGAACAGGCGCTCGGCGACGTGCTGCCGTGTCGCCAGGTCGCGGCCATGGCCGACCTTCAACGTCATGTGCACGAAGGCGTAGTCATGCTTGCCGTCGGCCATGCGCCAGGTGTCCAGGCGCACGCCACGGCTGCGGATGCCGCCCAGGGGAAACACGCCGCTGGCGCCCAGGCTGGCGTGGACTTTTTCAAACAGGCCCGGCAGGTCGGCCTGCTGTTCGATGTTGTCGGTGTATTCAGCGATGAAGTGGGGCATGGAACCTCCTGCGTCGGTAGCTTTTAGCGGCAAGCTTCAAGCGGCAAGTGAGCGTGATCGGCTTGTAGCTTGCGGCTTGAAGCTTGTAGCTGTTCTTATTCAAACCGGGAAAATGGCGTTGATCTGCCCGGTGCCCGAGCTGCCGAAGGGTTCGGTGATGATCTCGGCCGGCTTGTCGTAGTCCGGCCCGCCGAGCAAACCGAGAAGCATGGCGGTGTCGTGCATCTTGCCTTCGCCAAAGCAATGCTCGGCGTAGTCCGGGAGCATGGCGCAGAACTCTTTCCAGCGGCCCTGGCGCCACAGTTCCACCACATGCAGGTCGACCTGCTTGTCGAATTCACGGGTCCAGTTATGGATATTGGCTTCGGCATTGCGGTCGTCGGAGAAGCGGTGCGACAGCGAACCCGAGGCCAGCACCACGACTTTGCGGTCGCTCTTCTCGATGGCCCGGCGCACGGCGGCGCCGAAGGTGAAGCTGTCTTGCAGGCGATGCCAGGCACACCAGGCGGCAATCGAAACGACGTTGAAGGTCTGCTCGTCCGGTACGCCCATGTGCATGTAGCGCATCGGTACCAGGGTGCCGTATTCCAGCTCCAGGCTCGGGATGTTGTGGGCCAGGGTACGCACGTCGGCGGCATTGGCCTCGGCGGCGATCAGCTCGCCCAGCTCCGGGCAGCCGGGGTATTCGTACGCCATGTTCTTGATGAAGTGCGGCAGTTCGTTACTGGTGTAGATGCCCTTGAAGTGCTCGCCGCTGTTGACGTGATAGGCGCTGTTGACCAGCCAGTGCACGTCGAACACCACGGCGGTATCGGCGCCCAGCTCGCGGGCGCGCCGACCGATTTCCTTGTGCCCGGCAATCGCCGCTTCGCGGCAGCCGTGGTGCTTGCCAGGCAGCTCCGACAAATACATCGAGGGTACGTGGCAGATCTTTGCTGCCAGAACTACTTCGCCCATGATCATTCTCCTGAGTATTTATTCTTTTGTAGGAGCGAGCTTGCTCGCGAAAAACATCAACGATAACGCAGCACTTCTGTTAGCCGGCGGCGCCTGCGGATTCTTCGCGAGCAAGCTCGCTCCTACAGGACGCGTTGTTGTGTCCGGGTTACACGCCCCAGCGTGGAATGTGATGGCTGCCCATCGAGATGCACACGTTCTTGATCTCGGCGAACACTTCGAAGCTGTACTGGCCGCCTTCACGGCCGGTGCCGGAGCCCTTCACGCCGCCGAACGGTTGGCGCAGGTCGCGCACGTTCTGGCTGTTGATGAACACCATGCCCGCTTCGATGCCATAGGCCAGACGATGCGCCTTGCCGATGTCCTGGGTCCAGATGTAAGACGCCAGGCCATATTCGGTATCGTTGGCCAGTTGCAAGGCTTCGGCTTCGTCCTTGAACGGAATCAGGCACACCACCGGGCCGAAGATCTCTTCCTGGGCGATACGCATGGAGTTGTCCACGTCAGCGAACACCGTGGGCTGGATGAACTGGCCTTTGCTCAGGTGCGCCGCCAGGTTGGCCGGACGCTCCAGGCCACCGGCGAGGAGGGTGGCGCCTTCTTCAAGGCCGATCTTGATGTAACCGGTGACCTTGTCGTAGTGCGCCTGGGTGATCATCGAGCCGACCTGGGTTTTCGGGTCCTGGGGGTCGCCGACGATCAGGCGTTTGGCGCGCGCGGCGAACTCGGCGACGAACTGCGGGTACACGCTTTCCTGGATAAATATCCGGCTGCCGGCGGTGCAGCGCTCACCGTTCAACGAGAAGATGGTGAACAACGCAGCGTCGAGGGCGCGCTCCAGGTCGGCATCTTCGAAGATCAGCACTGGCGACTTGCCGCCCAGTTCCATGGAGTACTTTTTCAGCCCGGCGGTCTGCATGATTTTCTTGCCGGTGGCGGTGCCGCCGGTGAAGGAAATCGCGCGTACATCGGGGTGACGCACCAGGGCATCGCCAGCGGTGGCGCCGTAACCCTGGATCACATTGAGCACGCCTTTTGGAATCCCGGCTTCCACCGCCAGGCGCCCCAGTTCGTTGGCGGTCAGCGGCGACAGCTCGGACATTTTCAGCACCGCGGTATTGCCCAGGGCCAGGCACGGCGCGGTTTTCCAGGTGGCGGTCATGAACGGCACGTTCCACGGCGACACCAGCGCGCAGACACCCACCGGCTGGTACAGGGTGTAGTTGAGCATCTGGTCATCGACCGGGTAGCTGTGGCCGTCCATGCGCGTGCAGACTTCGGCGAAAAAATCGAAGTTGTGCGAGGCGCGGGGAATCAATACGTTTTTGGTCTGGTGAATCGGCAGGCCGGTGTCGAGGGTTTCCAGTTCGGCCAGGTGCGGCACGTTCTGTTCGATCAGTTCGCCGAGCTTGCGCATCAAGCGCGCCCGTTCCTTGGCCGGGGTGCCGGCCCATTTCGGGAAGGCTTCCTTGGCCGCCGCCACGGCTTGCGCGACTTCCTCGGCGCCGCCGCTGGCGACTTCACCGATGGCTTCGCCGGTGGCCGGGTTGTAGTTGACGAACACGTCTTTGCTTTCGACCTCACGGCCGTTGATCCAATGTTTGATCATGCTGCTCAAGCCTCTTTACGGGCGCTGAAGAACGCCGCTTCGCTGACAATTCGGTTAACCAGGCGGCCTACGCCTTCGACTTCCACAATCACTTCATCGCCAGGCACGACGTCGGCCAGGCCTTCGGGCGTGCCGGTGGCGATCATGTCGCCGGGTTGCAAGGTCATAAAGCTGGACAGGTATTCGATCAGGTAGGGAATGTCGAAAATCATGTCCTGGGTGCTGCCTTCCTGGCGCAGCTCGCCGTTGATCCAGGTGCGCAGTTTCAGGTTGCTCGGGTCCGGCACATCGGCCACATCGACGATCCACGGGCCGACGGGCGTGGTGGCGTCGCGGTTTTTCACGCGCAGGTTGGGTCGGTAGTAGTTTTCCAGGTAGTCGCGAATGGCGTAGTCGTTGCACACGGTGTAGCCCGCCAGGTAATCCAGGGCGTCTTCGCGCTTGACGTTGCGCGCCGGCTTGCCGATGACGGCCACCAGCTCGCACTCGTAGTGCATGTAGGCGACGTTATCCGGGCGCCAAGTCACCTGGTTGTGGCCGGTGTAGGTGCCCACGGACTTGATGAAGGCCAGGGGTTCGGTCGGCGGCTTGAACGCCAGTTCAGCGGCGTGGTCGGCATAGTTCAGGCCCAGGGCGAACATGCTGCCGGTCGCCGGTGGCAGCCATTGCACCTGGTCTTCGGCCAGCAGGCGACCGTCGGCCAGGCGCACGGCGTTTTCAGCTTCGACCTGTACCGAATGGACTTCACCTTCAAAGCGAATACGGGCGTGTTTCATGAGAGCTCCTCTGCCTTGATGTGGTTGACCAGGCGGCCGAGGCCGCTGATCTCGACCTCCACGGTGTCGCCGGGCTGCACATCCACCCGGCCTTCGGGCGTGCCGGTGATCAGCACATCGCCCGCGTGCAGGGTCATGAATTCGCTGATCTCGGCGATCAGCAATGGAATATTGCGCACGAAGTTGGCCGTGGTGTTGTGCTGGCGAACCTCGCCGTTGACGTACAGGGTGATCGCAAGATTGTGCGGGTTCGACACCTGCCCTGTGGGTATCAGCTCGGGCCCGATGGCGCAGAACCCATCGCGGCATTTGGCTTTGACGGCGGGGCGGTAGTAGCTGTCTTCCGGCAGGCTGAACTCATTGACGAGGGTGTAGCCGGCCACGTAGTCGAGGGCTTCATCTACGCTGACGCGGCTGGCGCTCTTGCCCATCACCACCCCCAACGCCGGCCCAGGTTGCAGGCGTTCGCCCTGGCCGGGATGCACCACCTCGGCGCCGTGCTGGTTGCGGGTGTTGGGCGTCTTGATGAACAGCACCGGCTTGACCGGCGGTTTCTGGTACGGCGGCTGTTCGAATTCGGCGAGGCGCTGCTTGAGCAACCCCTGGTAGTTCAGCGCGACACCGAAAAGGGTGCCGGTCGCGATGTCATGCAAGGCACGGCTCATGGGTTCTCCTGGCAGGGCCATGGCGGCCTTGCATTTAGTTAATGTGTTAACAGTTATAATTAAGATGTTAACTATCGTCAAGGGTGTAGACTGTCCACGGGGTGCTTGCAGGGTGAGCACCGCTGCATCAGGGCAATCACAATAAAAACGAGTAGCGTGCGATGAGCGACCGTCAACCCATCCCGAACATCAACATTGGCCAGGTGTACGACCAGCGCTACAGCGACGCCGAAGTCCATTACGACAAGCTGGCCAACCTGGCGGATTTTTTCGGGCGCAACATGCCCGTTCACCGGCATGACCGGTTCTTCCAGGTTCACTACGTAAAAAGCGGCACCGTGCGCGTGTACCTGGACGACCAGCAATACGTCGAGTCCGGGCCGATGTTCTTCCTCACGCCACCCACGGTGCCGCACTCGTTTGTGACCGAGGCCGACAGTGACGGGCATGTGCTGACGGTGCGTCAGCAATTGGTGTGGCAACTGATCGAAGCCGACGCCAGCCTGGCGCCGGCCGGTGTGCAATTGCCGGCCGCGTGTGTCGCCCTGACGCAGTTGGCGCCGCAATACGCGGGCGATATCCGCCGCCTGGATTATCTGTTCGAGGAACTGCGCGAAGAGGTAAAAGCCCAGCGTTCCGGGCGCAGCGCAGCCCTGGATAGCCTGACGCGGTTGATCATGATCAGCCTGTTGCGGCTGTGTTCGAACTCGTTGAAAGCCACGCCCGCCCGCCACGAAGACTTGAAAATCTTCCACCGCTTCAACGAGCTGATCGAAGCGCACTACCAGCAACACTGGCCGTTGTCGCGGTATGCCCAGGGCATTGGGGTGACAGAAGCACGGCTCAATGATGTGTGCCGACGCATTGCCGACTTGCCGTCCAAGCGCCTGATCCTGGAGCGCCTGATGCAGGAAGCCAAGCGCCTGCTGCTGTTTACCGGCAGCTCGGCCAACGAGATCTGCTATCAGCTGGGGTTCAAGGACCCGGCCTATTTCAGTCGTTTTTTCCAGCGTTACGCCCAGCTCACTCCGGGGGAGTACCGCCAGCGCCAATCGGGGTTGCGTTGAGCCAGGCATAAGGTAGGTCTTGTTGATCTTGTGCGGATCATCATGAGCATCGCTGCGGTGCAACAGAATGGCTTTTACGCCGAACCGATTGTACTTTTCACAGCCCCCAGGCCGCTTGCAGCAGTTGGCCGGCGACACTAAGCTGCCGACTCGCCCATCCAATTGGTGCCGATATGGCCAACCCCAGACCTTCGCTGACCCTGACCCTGCTGCAAGCCCGTGAAGCCGCAATGGCGTTCTTCCGCCCGGCGCTGAACAAGCATGCACTGACCGAGCAACAGTGGCGGGTCATTCGGATCCTGCGCCAGCAGGGCGAACTCGAAAGCCACCAGCTCGCCCAGCAGGCCTGCATCCTGAAACCGAGCATGACCGGAGTGTTGACCCGCCTGGAGCGCGACGGCCTGGTGCGCCGGCAGAAGTCCAGCCAGGATCAGCGCCGGGTGTTCGTGGGCCTCACCGAGCGCGGCCAGCAGTGTTTCGTCTCCATGAGCGAAGGCATGGAAAGCAACTACCAGAAGATCGAAGAGCAGTTTGGCGCCGAGAAGATGGAGCAGTTGCTGGGCTTGCTCAATGAGCTGAAAAACATCAAGCCTTGAACGCGCCAATATTTCATTAATAGGTGAACATCTTTGCCCGTAGAGGGCATCGCGGGCGCACATCCTCACTATCCATTTTCGGCACACATGCACGAGCTGCCCCGGGTTCGGAATGGAACTTGCGTGCGATACGACCTGTAAGCCTTGCAACTGAAAAAGGTTGGGTCAATGAACAATAATAATGTACTGATGCCTGCGGCCTCGGTGGTGCTTCCACCGGCGTTACCCCTCCAGCGTTTCCTGACCAGCGACATCGATGAGCACGCTCGCAATATGGGCGGCTGGCAGGTTCGCTACGATCAGTTGTCACCCGGCTCCTTTGCCGGTGAGTTGCTGGAGTTCCGCTCGGACTGGATGCAACTGGTGCGCGACCGCTCTAATCAGGCCATGGTCAAGAGTGGTGTGGCCTGGAAAGGTGCGATCACCTTCAGCATTCCCTTGAGTGCCGACGGCCCGGTGTATTGCTCGGGGCATCCGATCCACGAGCCCAGCCTGTTGGTGGCCCACGGTGAAAACCTGCCCGAGCTGCACACTCCACAGCACTTGGACCTGCTCGGCGTGGCCATCGAAGAGCACGCCCTGGAACATGTGCTGGAGTGCCAGGGCATTCAATTTCGAATTACCGATCTTCCCAGGTGTTACCGCTTGGGTGATTCATCCGTGCAACGTGACCTCGCGGCGTTGTTCGATGAGCTGGCGGGCTGTGATGCCGTGCTCGGGCATGACTCGATCCGCCGCGGCATCCGCGATGCGGTGATGCTGCATATGCTGGAGTTGATCGCCCCGGACCAGGCGCCACCCCTCAACCCCACGGCGCGCAAAAGGATGGTCGATCGCGCCCGCGAATATGCATTGAGTCACCTGGACGAGCCGCTGTCGATCCTCGACCTGTGCAACCACATCGGCGCCAGTCGGCGCAAACTCCAGTACTGTTTTCAGGAGACCCTGGGCATCAACCCGGTGGCCTATCTGCGGGCACTGCGCCTCAATGCGGTGCGCCGCGAACTGCGAACCAGCACCCAAGCCCACGGCGTACAGGAAGTGGCGGCGCGCTGGGGCTTCTGGCATTTGAGCCGGTTTGCAAGCGATTACCGCACCATGTTCGGCGAAAGCCCTTCCCAGACCCTGCGTCGCACGCAACTCTGCTGAAAACGGATAACCGCCGCACTCTGCGCGTTACTAGGATGGCCCACACCACTTGATGGGAGGGGCATTCGATGATTCACCACAATAATGCAAGCGCCACACGCATGACGCTGTTCACCCTGGGGCTGCTGGGTTGCTGCGCCAGTGTCCAGGCCACCGAGAACGGTGCGCCGACCACCGCCGTCGGCGTGTACGATTTCGGCGCGGGGATGATGCCGCCGGCCACGCCGTTCGGGACCGTGGGGCTGCGCACGGCGTTTTACTCGGCCAATGTGCAGAAGGACCGTAACGGTCGCTCCGTCGACAACCACTTCTCACTGGATGTGCTGTCCATCGGCGTCGCCTACATGCGCATGACCGATCACACGGTGCTGGGCGCCAACTATGGTTTCGGCGTGGTGGTACCTTTTTTCAAGATGGACGCTTCCGTCAAGGTGCCCACACCGGTGGGTCCGCTGAGCCTGGAAGCCGATCCGTTTCGAATGGCCGACATGCAGTTTCTGCCGGTGATCCTGCAATGGAATCTGTCGCCGAACCTGTTTATCAACACGCAACTGCAGATCCAGGCGCCCACCGGTGACTACGACAAGAATCGTTTGATCTCCCCAGGGCTCAATCACTGGACGTTCTCGCCGATCGTCAACGCCACCTACATCACCGACAGTGGTTTCGAGGTTTCTTCCAGCTTTGAGGTTGACGTCAATACCCGCAACCCCGCGACCGACTACAAGAACGGTGTCGAATACCGCCACGAATTTGCCGTGGGCCAGCATGTAGGGCCGTGGACCCTGGGCCTGGGTGGTTACTACTACCGTCAGTTCAGCGATGACGACGCGCCAGGGCTGCAATCGGGCAACCGGGCGCGGGTGCTGGCGGTCGGGCCGGCCGTGAGTTACTTCAAGCCCGGCCTGCCGCCCATTTGGCTGCACGCCTACAAGGAAACCGATGCCCGCAACCGTGCCGAGGGTTACACCGTGGCACTGCGCATTTCTCAAAGTTTCTAAGGGGCTGGCCATGAACTCATCACATTCCGATTCCCCATCGCCACGGCAAGCCACCGGGCGCCGTGAAGGGCTGGTGCTGATGCTGGGCAGCAGCCTGACCATCATGGGCGCGGCCATGGTGGCGCCGATCCTGCCCAAGCTGGGCGCCGAGTTCGGTGCGCTGGAACCGCGCGCCGACCTGCTGGTGCCCTTGGCGGTCACCGGGCCGGCACTCGCGATTGCGCTGTGCGCCCCCCTGGCCGGCTGGTTGGCCGACCGGGTCGGGCGCAAGGCGTTGCTGGTGATCGCCACGCTGTTGTATGCCGTGCTCGGGGCCATCCCGGCGCTGCTGGATAACTTGCCCGCCATCGTCGGTGTACGCCTGCTGTTCGGCGCGGCGGAGGCGGCGGTGATGACCTGTTGCGCCACGCTGATTGCCGACTATTGGCACGGCGAGGAACGGCTGCGCTACATCAATCGGCAAGTGGTCACCATCGGTTTGGTCGGCTCGCTGTTCTATGTCGTGGGCGGCGCGTTGGGCGAACACTCCTGGCGCCTGCCATTCCTGCTGTACCTGCTGCCACTGCTGTTGATGCCGATGATGATCAAGGTGCTGTGGGAACCCGCGGCCGCTCGCCAGCCCGTCGAGGTGGCTGAACAGGGCAGGGTGGCCGTGCTGCCGTTGGTGCTCGGTTATCTGCTGATCCTCAGTGGGATGGTGCTGAGTTTTATCGTGCCGATCCAGGCGCCGGTTTTACTCGTCAGCCTCGGCATCACTTCAAGCACGATGATCGGGCTGTCGGCGGGGGGCAGTCTGCTGGCGACCCTGGGCGGTTCGTTAGCCTGGCCGCTGCTGCGCCGACGCATCGGTATCCCCGGTTGCAATGCGCTGTTGCTGAGCCTGCTGGGCCTGGGGTTGTGGCTGCTGATGCGCGCACCGAGCTACACCATGGTGTTGGTGGCCGTGCTGATCCATGGCCTGGGCGCCGGGCTGCTGGTGCCCAACGCGATGGCGCCGGTGATGAATGCCCTGAGCGCGAAAACCCGCGGGCGCGGCTTGGGTGGGTTCACGGCGTTTCTGTATTTCGGTCAATTTGTCAGCCCGCTGGTGGTGGCCGTGCTCAGCGTTTACTCGGGTGACGTACGTCGTTCAATCCTGTGGCTGGCCTGCGCCAGTTTTGCCTCGGCCCTGGCCTGGGCACTGGCAGGCCTGCAAGCACGGCGCAAAGCGCTGACCCAGGCATTCGGATCAAGTCATTCATAATCAATAGGAGACGAACATGGACATCCACAACCTGCTGGACAGCGAGGACGCCACCGGTTTGGCCGAATGGGTCAGGCGCGGTGAGGTGCAGCCCGGCGAGCTGCTGGAAGCGGTGATCGAGCGTATCGAACGGGTCGAACCGCAGCTGAATGCGGTGGCCGAGCGGCTTTACGATTCGGCCCGCCAGTCGGTACGCGCGTCGCGCCCCGGCCCCGGTGTGTTTGCCGGGGTACCGACTCTGATCAAGGATCTGTTTTCGCCGGTCAACGGCGCGGCGATGACCAATGGCTCGCAGGCGTTGGGAGGCGCTCGCGCTGACTTTGAAGCCGAACACGTAAGCCGTATCCGCCGGGCCGGGTGTGTGATTGTCGGTACCAGCACCTCACCCGAGTTCGGCACCTCCTATTCCACCGAGTCCAACCGCTTTGGCGCCACGCGCAACCCCTGGAACATCGCCCACAGTGCCGGCGGCTCCAGTGGCGGTGCGGCAGCCTTGGTGGCGGCGCGCGTCGTACCGTTTGCCCATGGCAACGATGGCGGCGGTTCCTTGCGTGTGCCGGCGTCCTGCTGTGGGGTGTTCGGCCTCAAGCCCAGCCGTGGGCTGTTGCCGTCCGGGCCGATGGTCGGCGAGGGCTGGGCCGGCATGGGCACCCCCCATGCGATTACCTTGTCGGTGCGTGACAGCGCCGCGCTGCTGGATGCCACGGCCGGGATCGACCTGGGCGCACCCTATGCCGCGCCGCTGCAGGCACAGCCCTATGTCAGCGCGCTGCAGCAGGACCCTCGGCCGCTGCGGATCGCCCTGGTCGAGCAGCTCGGGCCTTGGCCGACCTCCGGCGAAAGTGTGCAAGCCGTGCGCCAGGCCGCCAGGTTGTGCGAATCCCTGGGCCACCGCGTTGAACCGGTCAGCTTGCCGGTGGCGCTGCCGGCGTTTCTCGATCAGGTCTTCACCATCATCGGTGCAAGCACGCGCCATTATGTCGATGTGTTGGGGCAGATGCGCGGTTCCGCCGTGCAGCCCGAGGAGCTGGAAGCCCGCACCCGCATCATTTTGCGCAGCAAGGGCGATGTCAGTGGTGCGCAGTACGCGGGGGCCGTGGAGTGGATTCATGCCTTGGGTCGGCAGTTGGCGGTGTTCATGCAGGATTACGACCTGATCCTCACGCCGACCCTGGCCCGCGAGCCGGTGCCGATCGGGGAGCTGGACCTGCAAGACGACCGCTTGAGCCTGGAGGAATTGATCGAACGGTTCCACAGCTACTCACCGTTCACGGCGCTGTTCAATGCCAGCGGGCAACCGGCAATGTCGGTGCCGTTGCACTGGAGCGCTGCCGGCCTGCCGATGGGCGCCCACTTCGCCGCTCGCTTTGGCGAAGAAAGTACCCTGCTGGCCCTTGCGGGGCAGTTGGAGCGGGCCCAGCCCTGGCGCGGCCGGGTTCCGCCGGTCAATGCCTGTCGGTTGTGAGCCTCTGAGGGCTTCTGCATCGGGCGGGTGGGCCGACCTGCCTGATGCAAACCGCCTTCTGGTCATTCAGCCGCGAATCGCTGCCTTTTTATTCGATACATATCACCGTCCGCATGGCTGAGCAGGGTGTCGGCATCCTCTCCGTCCTGGGGATAAACCGCCACGCCGATGCTGCAGGACGGCATCTTCACCCCACCAAACTCGGGCCCCAGCGGCTCGGCCATGACCGCGAGTATCTGCACCACCCTGGCAGAAATAGCCTCCCGCGACGGGATGTCCGTCAACAGCACCGTGAACTCATCACCGCCCATCCTCGCCACCAGGTCGCTGTCGAGTACGCAGCGTTCCAGGCGTCGGGCAATCGCACACAGCACGCGATCGCCCATGGCGTGGCCATGCACATCGTTGATGCCCTTGAAATCATTGATGTCCAGGAACAGCAACGCCAGGCCGCGGTTGTGGGACTGCGCACTGTGCAGGGCCTGGTCCAGCCGATCATTGAACAGTGAGCGGTTGGTCAGGCCCGTCAGCGGATCATGATGGGCAAGGAAGCGCAGTTCTTCTTCGGCCTGGGTGAGCGCCGTCACGTCCCGTGCGACACCGATTCGCGCGCCTACCTCTTTGGACCAGAAGGCCGCCCACAGGATGTGCACGACACTGCCATCCTTGCGTAGATAGCGGTTGCGGAAGTCGACATGGGAGTGGCCATTCATGACCCGCACAATCGAGGCTCGAGTGCGCGCCAGGTCTTCGGGGTGCATGTAGTGAGTGATCAGGGTGCCGACCAGTTCGTCGGCTCGGTAGCCGAGCAGGGCCTCGCAGGCATCGCTGACGAAGACAATCTGGCTGTCGCCGTCGACGACAAATACCGTATCCAGCATCAGGTGGATCAGTTTGGGGTACAGCGCTTGCAGGTCAACGGGCATGGGGTATCGGGCGTCCGGTTCATATGGGCCGATCATAGCCCGATCATGAGCAGGGGCGTCGAGCAATCCTGCACATTTTTAGTCCGCTCGGCAGTCGCTGAGAGCGGCCTGGCAGAGGCTTTTCGCGTAGGGGGCGGCGCTGCGAGCCACAGGGAGGGTTGTCGTACAACCGAATGCGCTATGATGCGCGTTCCTCCGCCAACCGAGATACCCGTTCTTGATGGACAACCCGAACGTCCAGCCCACCGTTCGCCGCCGGCACCGCAGCCTGGCCGAAGAACTGGTCACCGAGCTTTCCCGGCGCATCTGTTCCGGTGAGCTGCCGCGTGCCACCAAGCTGCCCACCGAATCCGAAGTGATGGCCGAACATGGGGTGAGCCGCACGGTGGTGCGCGAGGCCATTTCGCGCCTGCAGGCCTCGGGCCTGGTGGAAACCCGGCACGGCGTCGGTACCTTTGTGAAGGATATCCCGAGCCCCAGCGGGTTTCGCATCGACCCGGACAGCATCGTGACCCTGCAGGATGTGCTGGCTGTGCTGGAGTTGCGCATCAGTCTGGAGGTGGAGGCCGCCGGCCTCGCGTGCGTGGGGCGGACCGACGAGCAATTGCAGGTGATGCGCGACTCGCTGGATGCGCTGAACTCGCGGGCGGTGAGTGCCGACTACGCGGTGTCGGCAGACTTTCAGTTTCACCAGCAGATCGCGTTGGCCACGGGCAATCGCTACTTCACCGACATCATGTTGCACCTGGGGGTCAACATCCTGCCGCGTACACGCCTGCACTCAAAACGCTTGGCCAACGACAACAAGGAGCCCTTCCTGGAGCGCCTGAGTCGTGAGCATGAGGACATCTACAAAGCCATCCTGCGCCGTGACGCCGATGCGGCTCGGGCGGCGATGCGCCTGCATCTGTCCAACAGTCGCGAGCGTATGCGCCGGGCCTATGAAGCCGCCGCCGCCGAGTTGTCGAACGGCCCTGCCGCAGTGAACGCGCCGCCCTGAAGCCCGCTGCCCGGTTCATCAGCCGCCGCCGGCGGTTGCTGCTCGACCTTGGCGCGAAACGCTTCCGAGCTGTCCTTGGGTGCAAAGCCCAGGTGTTCCGTGTGCCGAGTACTCCACCAGCGATCGCGATTGTCCGAGACGCCATACACCACACTGTGCCCAACCTCCTTGGCCAGCAGGGCGCGCGCCACCAGACGGTCCAGGTCGGTGTAGCTCAGCCAGGTCGACAGCATCCGCCGGTTGCGCGGCTCGGGGAACGACGAGCCGATGCGCAGGCTCACGGTTTCAATCCCATAGCGGTGAAAGTAGAACGCCGCCAGGTCTTCGCCGTAGGCCTTGGAGAGGGCGTAGTAGCCATCCGGACGGCGCGGTGAGTGCACGTCCAGTTCAACGTCCTGGGGATAGAAACCGGTGACGTGGTTGGAACTGGCAAACACAATCCGCTTGACCCCCTGTTGTCGCGCCGCCTCATAAATGTGGAATGTGCCGCGAATATTGGCGTCGAGAATCTCCTCGAACGGCCGCTCCACGGAAATCCCGCCCAGGTGAACGATGGCGTCGACGCCGGTGACCAACGCCGCAACGGCGGCCTTGTCGGCCAGGTTGCAGGTGATCACCTCGTCGTGCTCACCACGGCTGGGGGCCATGGGGCTGATGTCCGAGGCGCGGACGATGTCGGCATGGGCGTGCAAGGTGTTCCGCAGGATTTGCCCCAGGCCGCCGGCGGCGCCGGTGAGCAAGATGCGCGTGAAGGGTTTGGGTGGTGTGGTCATGGTCAGGTCTTCCATTGAACGCTGAATGCAGGTGGCTTGCCTGTCGAGCGATGCGCACTCGCCAGGCAAGTCGTGGGGGCTTTACATGAAGTTGTACTGGATGCCCAGGCGCCACCGCGCCTGGCGGTCTTCGGACGTGGCGTTGACCTTCACATCACCAATCTCCATGAACGGGGCCCATTCCTTGGTGAGCTTGTATTTGACGATCAGGTTCTGTTCGTAATCGCTCTTCTTGTTGTCGTAGCGGATGTAGTCAGTCTTGAAGTAGATGAACTGATATTCATACGCCCACTTACTGGCCGGCGTGTAGCCGAGCCAGCCCTCGAAACGATGGGTGGTCTGGTCATCCTTGATGTGGTCGGGCAAGTCCTCGTTGACCTGGTCGCGGTCCAGCTTCTTGGCATCCAGGCGATAGCGCGTGGCGGCGTAGAAGGCGTCGTTGATCTTGTAGTTGTACTTGAGGCCGAACTTGTAGGTGGTCGAGTCTTTCGAGCTGTCCATCTGGAACGCCGGGGTCAACGTCGATTGCGCGCTGAGTTTGTAGTTGTAGCTCACGGTGAACTCGTGCCCGTTGTTGACCATGTTGTCGTAGGCGACGTCTTCACGGTCGCCGGCGGTGCGGTATTTCATTTCCGCTTCAAATCCCAGGCCACTGTCCAGGCGGTAGTTGAGCTTGATTCGGTCAGCGTGGGCGCTGTCCTCCTCGGTGAACTGGTGGCGGTAGTTGATGCTGGCAGAGTCAGCGCTGACATACAGCGGCAGGCCGAGGGTCAGGGCAGTAACGAGCGTGCGTAGGGTGGTGTTCATACGGTCTTCTTTTTTGTTTTTGTTAGGGTCGTTTGACGGTTGCTACGGCAGTGGATTGTTGCGGATGGCTCTCATCTAAGGTGCCGATATACGTTATCGTACGACAAGATGACTCGTCTATGGGTTATCGGTGGTTTTGAAACATCTTGAAATATATGTGCCCACTGAATAGGGCTTTACAGCAATCCGGGTTATTCCTTGGTTGTCTTTAAAAATAAGGGTTTTGTCGAGATTTACTGAAAATGTATGCAGGTGAGGGGCGGGTTATTGGGTCTTTTCAAGTGTTGTACGATGACCTATGATCGGTCGCAACAGACGACACTTCCGTCACAAATCCAATAAGAAGGCTTACGACGTCCATGAGAATCACAGCAGTCAACGTCCAGGTATTTTCCTACCCGACCCGCCGCGCAGTGGACAGCGCCGGCCATGCGCACCCGGGTGATGTCACCCAGGCGCAGATGGCTTTGCTGCGCATCCAGACCGAAGACGGCCAGGAGGGTTATGCCTTCGGCGCCCCGGAGCTGATCCGCCCGTATGTACTGGATGGTTTCGTGCGCAAAGTGCTGGTGGGGCAGAACGCTTTCGATCGCGAAAAAATCTGGCACGACCTCGCGCACTGGCAGCGCGGCAGTGCCAGCCAGTTGACCGACCGCGCCCTGGCGCTGGTGGAGCAGGCCCTGTGGGATTGGGCCGGGCGCAAACTGGGTGTGCCGGTGCACAAGTTGATTGGCGGTTTCCGCGACAAGGTGCCGGCCTACGGCTCCACCATGTGTGGCGACGAACTGCCCGGTGGCCTGGCGACCCCGGAAGACTACGGGCGTTTTGCCGAGACCCTGGTGCAGCGCGGCTACAAGGCCATCAAGCTGCACACCTGGATGCCGCCGGTGTCCTTCGCCCCGAGCCCGCGCATCGACGTGCAGGCTTGTGCGGCGGTACGCGAAGCGGTCGGCCCGGACATCGCCCTGATGCTCGATGGTTATCACTGGTACAGCCGCACCGAAGCGCTGTACATCGGGCGTGAGCTGGAGAAGCTCGACTTCGCCTGGTTCGAAGAGCCGATGATGGAAGAGTCCGCCGAGTCCTATGCCTGGCTGGCGGGGCAGTTGGACATTCCGGTGCTGGGTCCGGAAACCCTGTCCGGCAAACACCTGAGCCGCGCCAGTTGGGTCAAGCACGATGTGTGCGATATCTTGCGCGCCGGTGTGGCGGGCGTCGGCGGCATTGCGCCGTGCCTGAAGGTTGCGCACCTGGCTGAATCCTTCGGCATGGATTGCGAGATTCATGGCAACGGTGCGGCCAACCTGGCTGTCGTCGGCGCGATCAAGAACTGCACCTGGTATGAGCGTGGCCTGTTGCACCCGTACCTGGATTACGACGAAGTGCCGGCCTACCTCAAGCGTCTGGTAGACCCGATGGACAGCGACGGTTTTGTGCACCTGTCCGACTTGCCGGGCTTGGGTGAAGACATCGATTTCAACTTCATCGAGACCAATACGCTTAAAAGCTTCTGACGTGCACACGGTCAGTCCGGCATGAGTCGGGCTGATCAAGAGCACCTACCAATACAAGAATAAATATAAAAAAGGCACTCTTGTTATGAGCATTTTCCCTTCGCTGTGGGCGCGGGTGTTCGTCGCCGCGCTGGCTGTCACCGCTGTACCTGCAAGTTTCGCAAAAACCCCGGCCGATCAATTGATCGTCGGCATGAGCATGATCAACCTGCTGTCCCTCGACCCGGCGGCGGCCACCGGCCTGGATGTGTCGGAGATCAACGCCAACCTCTATGACATGTTGCTGGTGCAGGACGTTGCCCAGCCGGATCGCCTGGTGCCGGCGCTGGCCGAGCGCTGGCAGGTCAGTGACGACCGCAAGACCCTGACCTTCAACCTGCGCACCGGCGTGAAATTCCAGTCCGGCAATGACCTGAGTGCCGAAGACGTTGCCTGGTCGTTGCAGCGCGTGCTCAAGCTCAACCTGGCGCTGGCTTCCACCTGGAAGGCCTACGGCTTTACCGCCGAGAACGTCGAGCGCTACATGCGTGCCACGGATGCCACGACCTTCGTGATCGAGCTGCCGCGTCCCACCGACCCGCTGCTGGTGCTCAACACCCTGGCGACCTCGCCGAGTGCGTTTGTCCTCGATCGCAAAAAAGTCCTCGAACACCAGAAGAACAACGACATGGGCGCCGCCTGGCTGGTGACTCACGCCGCCGGCAGCGGTGCGTTCGTGCTCAATGACTGGCGCGCCAACGACGTGATCCTGATGAGCCGTTTCGACGGGTACTGGGGCGGCCCGGCCAAGCTCAAGCGCATCGTCATGCGCAACATGACCGAGTCGCAGTCGTTGCGCCTGATGATCGAGCGCGGCGACCTGGACATCGCCAAAGGCATGTCTGCGCCGGACATCGAAGCCCTGCAGAAAAGCGCCAAGGTCCGCACCCAGACCTTGCAGCGCGGCACCCTGTACTACGTCGCCCTGAGCGTGAAGCAACCGATGTTTGCCGATGCGCGCGTGCGCAAGGCCGTGCGTGCGCTGATCGATTACCAGGGCATCAACCAGACCGTCATGCCCCATTACGGCGTGATCAACCAACGGCCGCTGCCGCTGGGCCTGGCCGCGCGCCTGCCGGATCCGGGTTACACGCTCAACGTCGAACAGGCCAAGGCCTGGCTGGCCGAGGCCGGTTACCCGAACGGTTTCAAGACCACCATTCGCGTGCTCGCCGAACCGCCGTTTATCAACATTGCCTCCAACCTGCAGTCGACCCTGGCCCAGGCCGGTATCGACGCCAGCATCATCACCGGCACGGGCAACCAGATCTACGGCGCGATGCGTGAGCGCAGCTTCGACATCATCGTCGGCCGCGGCGGTGGCGGGGCGGAACGGCATCCGCACTCCAGCCTGCGTACGCTGGTGTACAACCCGGATAACCGCGATGAGGCCAAGCTCACCAACTTCCAGGGCTGGCGCACATCCTTCTACAGCCCTGAGCTGAACCAGCTGATCGAGCGCGCGGAAGTCGAGCCTGACACAGGCAAGCAACTGGCCCAGTACCGCGACATCCAGGAGCAGGTCGACCGGCAGGTCGGGGCCATTTTGCCGGTCTCGCAAATGACCGACACCGTGGTGGTGTACGAAGACGTGGCCGACTTCCAGGGCCATACCGCCGCGACCACGCGCTACAAAGACGTCTACAAGAAGCGCTGACCGATTATCAGGAGCTCACTATGTTTGTTATGACTGCCTCTGTCATGGGCGCTCGCGCGTCCAACACAGCCCGGCGTGCCGGTACGGTGCTGGTGACCTTGCTCGGCCTGCTGGCCCTGACGTTCATCATCGGCCGGGTCATGCCGCTCGACCCCGTGCTGGCGGTCGTCGGGCCGGATGCCGACAGTTCAACCTACGATCAGGTGTACCGGTCGATGGGCCTGGACAAGCCGATCTGGACCCAATTCGGTCTTTACCTCAACGACCTGCTCCACGGTGACTTCGGCAATGCGCTGTTGACCGGCCACCCGGTACTCGACGACATCCTGCGCGTCTTCCCCGCGACGATTGAGCTGGCCACCCTGGCGATCCTGTTCGGCGTGCTGATCGGTTTGCCCCTGGGCGTCTGTGCCGCCAGCAACCAGGGGCGCCTCGGCGATCACGTGGCGCGGGTGATCACCTTGTTCGGCTACTCCACGCCGATTTTCTGGCTGGGCATGATGGGGCTGCTGGTGTTCTACGCCTGGCTCGGCTGGGCCGGTGGAGCGGGGCGCATCGACCTGGCCTATGACGGCATGGTGCCCGAGGTCACCGGCCTGCTGCTGATCGACTCGACCCTGGCACGTGACTGGGAGGCCTTCGCCAGCGCTCTGCGCCACATCGTGTTGCCGGCGCTGATCCTGGGTCTGAACTCGGTGGCGTATATCAGCCGCATGACCCGCAGCTTCATGCTCGAGCAGCTGTCCCAGGAGTACATCATCACCGCGCGGGTCAAGGGCCTTTCCCGGCGCCAGGTGGTGTGGGGGCATGCGTTTCGCAACATCCTCGTGCAGTTGCTGACGGTGGTTGCGTTGGCCTACGGCTCGTTGCTGGAGGGCGCGGTGCTGATCGAAACCGTGTTTGCCTGGCCGGGGTTCGGCCAGTACCTGACCAGCAGCCTGATGCTCGGCGACATGAACGCGGTGATGGGCTGCGTGTTGGTGATCGGCTTGATTTTCGTCGCGCTCAACCTGATCAGCGACGCCTTGTACAAGGTGTTCGACCCCCGTACCCGTTAACGCACTGCGCCGTACCGATAAAACTATAAAAAGAAGGAATTTTGCATGAAGACGGTATTTTCAACACTGCACCTTGGCCTGTTGACGGCGATGCTCGCCCTTGGGCCGATGACAACGGCCAGCGCCAAGACCCCCGTCGATCAATTGATCGTCGGCATGAGCATGGTCAACCTGTTCTCCATCGACCCGGCCAATGCGCCTGGCCTGGATGCCTCCGGCGTCAACGCCAACCTCTACGACACGCTGATCAAGCGTGACCAGGGCAACCCGGAAAAACACCTGCCGCAATTGGCCGAACGCTGGGACATCAGCGAAGACGGCAAGCAGGTGACCTTTCATCTGCGCCAGGATGTGAAATTCCATTCGGGCAACCCGCTGACCGCCGAGGACGTGGCGTGGTCGCTGTACCGGGTGATGAAGCTCAATTTCGGCCTGGCCACCACCTGGAAGGCCTATGGCTACAGCGTCGAGAATATCCAATCGCTGATCCGCGCCACGGACGCCCACACCCTGGTCATCGACCTGCCGCAGACCATGGACCCGCTGCTGCTGGTGGACTCCCTGGCGATCTCGCCGAGCGCTGTGGTAGTGGACCGCAAGACCGCCCTGGCCCATGAGAAAAACGGCGACCTCGGCGCCGGCTGGCTGGTGACCAACGAGGCCGGCAGTGGCCCCTTCGTGCTGACCAAATGGAGCGCCAACGATTCGCTGCTGCTGACCCGTTTCGACGGCTACTGGGGCGGCGCGGCCAAGCTCAAGCGCGTGGTGGTGCGGCACATGACCGAATCCCAATCCTTGCGCCTGATGCTCGAGCGCGGCGACCTCGACCTGGCCTACGGCATGGCGGCACCGGACATTCGCGCCATCGACGGCTCGGACAAGATTCAGGTGCAATCATTGCCGCGCGGCACCATGTACTACGTGGCGATGAGCATGAAGCAACCCGAGTTTGCCAAGCCTAAGGTGCGTGAAGCGGTGCGCAACCTGATCGACTACAAGGGTCTGGATGAACAGGTGATGCCGTATTACGGCAAGCTCAATCAGCAGCCGATGCAGTTGGGGCTGGAAGCGCGCTTGCCGGATCCGGGCTATCACATGGATGTGGTCAAGGCGAAAAAGCTGCTCGCCGAGGCGGGTTACCCCGACGGTTTCAACACCACCATTCGCACGCTGTCGGAGCCGCCGTTTATCGACATCGCCGCGCGCCTGCAGGCGACCCTGGCCGAAGGCGGGATCAAGGCCAGCATCGTCACCGGCACCGGCAACCAGGTCTACGGCGCCATGCGCGCGCGCAATTTCGAGATCATCGTGGCCCGCGGCGCCGAGCGTTATCCGCACCCGTATTTCAGCCTGCGCACCTTCGCCTACAACCCCAACAACAGCGATGACGCCGGCTTGCCGAACTTCCAGGGCTGGCGCGCTTCATTCTTCAATCCGCAGCTCAACAGCCTGATCGACCAGGCGGGCGTGACGCGCGATTCGGCACAGCGGGTCAGCCTGTATCACCAGGCGCAGACGCTCTATGACCAGCAGGTGGGGCCGATCCTGATGATCTCGCAGATGACCGACACCGTGGTCAGCGCTGCCGACGTCAAGGGTTTCAGTGGTGACGATGCCGAGGCCACCCGTTACCTGGGTGTCTACAAGCAGCGTTGAGTGGGGCTGCGGCCCTTCAGAATTCACACAGAGAAGATGCTTATGAATGCCAATCTGTCTTCCATCGACACGGCGGCGAAGCGGCCGGTGGATCGCTCGCCGGGCTCCAGCTTCGATGCCTTCTGCAAGAGCGGCCTGCGGGTGCTGCGTCACCTGTTGCGCAACCCCATGACCCTGGCGGGCCTGCTGGTTGCGCTGCTCTTGGTGGTGGTCGCGGCCTTTGCGCCATGGATCGCCACCCATGACCCGGTCGCGCAAAACCTCGCCACAGCCTTGCAGGCGCCGGGCTCGGCGCACTGGTTCGGCACCGACGAATACGGTCGGGATATTTTCAGTCGGCTGGTCTATGGCTCGCGGATCACGCTGTACATCATTGCCCTGGTAACCGTGATCGTCGGTCCCATCGGGCTGTTTATCGGCACCGTCTCGGGCTACTTCGGCGGAGCGGTCGACACCGTGTTCATGCGCCTGACCGATATCTTTATTTCCTTCCCCAGCCTGGTCCTGGCACTGGCCTTTATCGCCGCCCTGGGCCCTGGCCTGGAGCATGCGGTGGTGGCGATTGCCTTGACCTCATGGCCACCGATTGCGCGGCTCGCGCGGGCTGAAACCCTGTCCCTGCGCAACGCCGACTTTGTCGTCGCCGTGGAACTGCAAGGCGCGTCGCCGGCGCGGATTATCCTGCGCCATATCGTGCCGATGTGCCTGTCCTCGGTGATCATCCGCCTGACCATGAACATGGCCGGGATCATCCTCACCGCCGCCGCTTTGGGCTTTCTCGGCCTGGGTGCCCAGGCGCCGCTGCCGGAGTGGGGCGCGATGATTTCCACCGGGCGCCGCTACATGCTCGAGTGCTGGTGGCTGGTGGCGGTTCCCGGGGCGGCGATCATGTTGGTCAGCCTGGCCTTCAACCTGTTGGGCGATGGCCTGCGGGACATCCTTGATCCGCGCAGCGAATAATCGGAGAACACCTTATGTCTGCCATCAAGCTGAATGTCGAAGGGCTGAATGTGCGCTTCGTCAGTGGCCAGAAAGAAACCCACGCCGTGCGCGATGTGTCCTTTACCTTGGGGCGGGAGAAACTGGCGATTGTCGGTGAGTCCGGCTCAGGCAAGTCTACCGTCGGGCGCAGCTTGCTCAAGCTGCATCCGCCCAGCGCCAGAATCACCGCCAAGGCCATGGCGTTTGGCGAGGTCGACCTGCTCTCGGCCAGTGAAAAGGCGATGCAGAAGATTCGCGGCCAGCGCATCTCGATGATCATGCAAGACCCCAAGTACTCGCTGAACCCGGTGGTCAAGGTGGGCGACCAGATTGCCGAAGCCTACCTGGCCCACCACAAGGCCAGTCGCAGTGATGCGCGCGAACGGGTCATGCAGATGCTCGAGCAGGTGCATATCCGCGATCCGAAGCGGGTCTACAACCTGTACCCCCACGAGGTGTCCGGCGGTATGGGCCAGCGCATCATGATCGCGATGATGGTCATCACTCGCCCGGAAGTGATCATTGCCGACGAGCCCACCTCGGCCCTGGATGTCTCGGTGCGCCAGCAAGTGCTCAACGTGCTGGAAGAACTGGTGGACCAGCAGCAGATGGGGCTGATTTTTGTCAGTCACGACCTCAACCTGGTGCGCAACTACTGTGACCGCGTGTTGGTGATGTACGCCGGGCGCGTGGTCGAATCCCTGGCTGCCTGCGACCTGCAATACGCCGAGCATCCCTACACCCGTGGCCTGCTGGCCGCGCTGCCGAGCATGGATAACCGTCGCGTGCACCTGCCGGTGCTCAAGCGCGATCCACTCTGGCTGACTCAATAAGGAACCTGACCATGCCCATGATCCAAGCGCACGCCTTGAACCTGAGTTTCGGCACCGGCGCTGCCATCAACCAGGTGCTGCACGATGTGAGCCTGAGTGTCGCCGACGGCGAATCGTTCGGCCTGGTGGGGGAGTCCGGTTCGGGCAAGACCACCGTGCTGCGCTGCCTGGCCGGGCAATACCGGCATTGGCACGGGGAGCTGAGCATCGCCGGCGCGCCGTTGCAGCACAAGATTCCCAAGGAGCACTTTCGCAAAGTGCAGATGGTCTTCCAGGACCCCTACGGCTCCCTGCACCCCAGGCACACCATCGACACCGCCCTGCGCGAGCCGCTGATTATCCATGGGGTAGGGGACAAGGACGATCGGATCCACGAGATCCTGCTCAAGGTCGGCCTGAACGACAGCTTCCGCTTTCGCTATCCGCATCAGCTGTCCGGTGGGCAGCGCCAACGGGTGGCGATTGCGCGCGCATTGATCCTTGAACCCCGCGTGTTGTTGCTGGATGAACCGACCTCGGCCCTGGATGTGTCGGTCCAGGCCGAGATCCTCAACTTGCTGGCGGACCTGCGCCAGCGCGAGAAACTCACCTATCTGCTGGTCACCCACGACCTGGGTGTGGTCACTCACTTGTGCGACCGGGTGGCGGTGATGCAGCACGGCCGGATCGTCGAGTTGCTCGACTGCCAGGCCTTGAGCCAGGACCAGGCCGTGCACGACTACACGCGCATGCTGGTGCAGGCCAGCCGTGACTTCAGCCAGGAGTCTGAGCGACGGCGGGTCGGCTGATTTCTATAGTCATCGTATGACCAATCTTGATTGGTAATGCGCCAATTCCTATGAAATGCGATTAATATGCTGTTTTTATTGAAAAAAATATAAAGGCCCTGAACTAAGGCACTCAGGGCTAGCTAACAATCATTTGTAGTTGTACGATGACGTACCTCTCGAGGTATCCCTTTATTTTTTGATTTGAGGTTTGCGAACATGACGCCACAAGAACTAAAAACAGTCCTGTCTTCCGGCTTGCTCTCGTTCCCGGTTACCGACTTTGACGCGGCCGGTGACTTCCGTGCCGACACCTATGCCCGCCGCCTGGAATGGCTGGCACCCTACGGCGCCAGCGCGTTGTTCGCGGCCGGGGGCACCGGGGAATTCTTCTCCCTGGAAGCCAAGGAATACACGCAGATCATCAAGACTGCGGTGGACACCTGCAGGGGCCAGGTGCCCATCCTCGCCGGGGCAGGGGGCCCGACTCGTCAGGCCATCGCCTACGCCCAGGAGGCCGAGCGCCTCGGTGCCGCCGGTATTCTGCTGATGCCTCACTACCTCACCGAAGCCAGCCAGAAAGGCCTGGTGGCCCACGTTGAGCAGGTGTGCAATTCGGTGGATTTCGGCGTGGTGGTGTACAACCGCAACCTGTGCCGTCTCAATGCCGACAGCCTCGAGCAGTTGGCCGAGCGCTGCCCGAACCTGATCGGCTTCAAGGATGGCATCGGTGAAGTCGAATCCATGGTGTCGATCCGTCGTCGCCTCGGCGATCGCCTGACCTACCTCGGCGGGCTGCCGACCGCCGAAGTCTATGCCGCGGCCTACAAGGCCCTGGGCGTGCCGGTGTATTCCTCGGCGGTGTTCAACTTCATCCCGAAAACCGCGATGGATTTCTACCGCGCCGTGGCCGCCGACGACCACGCCACCGTGGGCCGCTTGATCGATGATTTCTTCCTGCCGTACCTGGCGATCCGCAACCGCTGTGAAGGTTATGGCGTGAGCATCGTCAAGGCCGGTGCACGCCTGGTCGGCCACGACGCCGGCCCCGTGCGCGCGCCGTTGACCGACTTGCTGCCTGAAGAAGTGGAGCAGTTGGACGTGCTGATCAAGGCGCTGGGCGCCCAGTAAGACTGTCAGTCTGCGGCGCCCTGTGTGGCGCCGCTGTCCTTTCATCAACCTGAGGTTTGACCATGCCCCACTGCATCATCGATTGCCCGGCGGCCTTGGCCCAGCGCATCGGCGAACACACCCTGCTGGCCACCGTACACGATGCCCTCGACAGCTTCGGCGTATTCAAGCCCGGCGACATCAAGGTGCGGCTCAACGGCTTCACCCATTACCGCTGTGGCAGCACTCAAGATGACTTCGTGCACGTCGCCCTGTACCTGTTCGCCGGGCGCACTGCCGAACAACAGCGCAGCCTGGCTTCGGCGACGCTGGGCGCCCTGATTGAACTGCTGCCGCAGGTCGAGGCGCTGTCCATGGACGTGCGCGAAATGCCCCGCGAAACCTTCGTCAATCGCAGCCAATACCTCGAAGAATCCGGGCGGCAGAGGTAGCGCCCCTCGGTGTGAATACCGGCAAAAACAAGGAGAACAACATGCCGTATCAACCCTCGAAAAAAAACCCGGTGCGTTGCGCGCTGGCCCTCGTGGCGCTTGGATGCAGCCCGCTGTCATGGGCGCTGCAAGCCCCGTCAAAACTGCAGGTACCGACGCTGGCCTTTGATGACCGGCAAATCATCCTGGTGTGGGAAAAACCTGCCGAGCATGCCGGCATCAAGGATTACCGGGTCTACGCCAATGGCACGCTGCTGGGCAGCGCCAATGCCAATAATGACCAGGTGTCACCGGCCAAACCCTACATCGACCAGTTTTATCGGCAAGACACCGCCAACTTCCACCATCGCATCGGCATTCACAGCTTCACTGCCCAAGGCTTGAAGCCCGACACTGCGTACCGTTTCACCGTGCGTTCGGTGGACGGCAGCGGCAAGGAATCCGCCGACAGCGCCCTGGTGCTGCAACGCACCACCCCGGTTGCGGCGGTATTTGACGTGAAAAAATACGGCGCCAAAGGCGACGGCAGTCACCTCGATACCCAGGCGATCCAGAACGCCATCGATGCCTGCACCGTCGGTTGCACAGTCTTGCTGCCTGAAGGCACCTACAAAAGCGGCGCGCTCTACCTCAAGAGCAACATGACCCTGGAGATCGCCGAAGGCGCGACCCTGCTCGGCTCCGAGCGCGCCGAAGATTACCCGCTGGCCGGCTATATCCAGTACCCGTATTCCACCACCGTGCGCCCGGCTTCGCTGATCAACGCGTTGCCCCGCGATCCACGCCAGCATCAGTCATTCGAAAACATCCGCATCGTCGGCAAGGGCACCCTCGATGGCAATGGCTGGAAGCGCAACGCCGATGTCGTCGACGAGCGTGGCCAGGCACTGCCGTTCTACCTGCCCAGTGACAATACCCGCTATGCCCAGGACGGCATCCTCGCCAAGGCGCAGGTGGAACAGGCCGTGGCACGCGGCATGAACGTCAAGGATGCCTACGGGCAGATGCGTTCCTCGCTGATTACCCTGCGCAATGTGAAGAACGTCTTCTACGGCGGCTTCACCGTGGTGAACCCGGCGTTCCACGGCATCATGAACCTGGAGACCGAAAACGTGGTGCTGGCCAACACCACCCACACGACCTACGACGCCAACAACGGCGACGGCATCGAGTTCGCCAACAGCAAGGGCGCGATGGTGTTCAACAACTTCTTCGACACCGGCGATGACTGCGTGAATTTTGCGGCCGGCACCGGTGCCGATGCCGTGCACCAGCCGCCGCAGGAAGACGCGTGGATCTTCAACAACTACTTCCGCAAGGGCCACGGCATGGTGGTCGCCGGCAGCCACACCGGCGCCTGGATCCAGAACATCCTGGCCGAAGACAACGTGTCGGACGGCACCGATGCCGGGTTGCGCATGAAGAGCACCAACTTCATGGGCGGCGGCGCGCGCAACGTCACATTCCGCGACTCGGCGATCCGCAACACCGTCAAGCAGGCGTTCATTTTTACCCTCGACTACAACGACCCTAACGCCAAGCTCGACTATCAGCGCTCAACCATCGCGGGGCAGTTCAAGGACATCCGGGTGAGCGACGTGAGCGTCGAGAATGCGCAGGGGGCGGCGATCGAGGTCAAGGGTGATGCAGCGCACAACGCCTACCATCAGGGCCTGGTGTTCGAGCGCGTGCGCTTTCGCGGCGCGGCCAAGGCGCGTATCGATGGACTGAAAGACTCACGCTTCGACCGCGTGGTCTTCAGCCAGACCGGCGCTGCCAACCTATGGCAGGTCAGCGATAGCCAAGGGCTCGTGTTCAAGGAGGTGGAGCCGACGCCGTAAGCGCAAACGTTATGGCGAATGGACCCTCGTAGTGAGCGGGCTTGCCCCGCGCTGGGCTGCGCAGCAGCCCCAAAACACAGCCCCGGAACTGTCTGGCACACTGCAGCGTTCTTATTGGGGCTGCT
>NZ_QGAA01000024.1:0-86091 GCF_005233485.1 Pseudomonas sp. CFBP13509 | reverse complement strand
AGCCATGTTCCTTGCCGGCTTTTTCGGCAAAGGCCCATTCGGTCTGGAACCACGGCTCCTCGGCCTGCTTGACCAGGAAGCCGATTTTCACTTCCTCGGCAAATGCGAAAGTACTGAGGCCGCTGAGCACGGCGGCAGCTGCCAGTACGCGTATTGCTTTTTTCATGAACGGCACCTCTTGTTGTTATTGGGAGTGGCAAGTTCTAGTCGTGGTACATCACCGACCGCCCGCCATCGATCATCAGGCAGGTGGCATTGATAAAGGGCGCCTCGTCGGTCGCCAGGAACAGCGCCGTCATCGCCACCTCGATGGGCTGGCCGATGCGCTTGGGCGGGTGCAGGTCGAACGCACGCTGGCGTTCGGCGTGGGGGTCGGGGAAACCGTTCCAGTAGTCGACGTTGAGCTGGGTCTCGATATAGCCCGGGGCGATGGCATTCACGCGGATGCCCTTGGGCGCGTATTCGATGCCAAGGGCGCGGGTAAGGCCGAGCAGGCCGTGCTTGGCGACCGGGTAGGGAAAGCAGCCGGGAATGATGTGGCTGGAATGGGTGGAGGCGATATTGATGATGTTGCCGATGCCCTGCTCGATCATGTGTGGCAGCACCGTGCGGCAGCCGTACCAGGCGCCGTCGAGGTCGATGGCGAAGCAACGGCGCCAGTCTTCGTCGCTCATCTCCAGCGGGTCGCGGAACACGTTGACCCCGGCGCAATTGACCAGCACATCCACCCGGCCGAAGCGCTCAATGGCCACATTGACCAACGCCAGCCATTGCGCTTTGGAGGTGATATCGACGGGTGGGGCGTAGATCTCGGCGCCGCGTTCGCGCCAGTGGGCAGCGACTTTCTCGACCTTTTCGCCCTGGATATCGGCGATCACCAGGCGCGCCTGCTGGGCCTGGAAACACGCGACGATCGCCTCACCAATGCCCTGGGCGGCGCCGGTGATGATCACCACCTTGTTCTTCAGGCGCTCGCCGTAGGTTGGCTCGGGCACGGCGGGTAATGACAACGGTTGGGCCTGCATCGCGTCACCTGTTTTATTTTTGGCAGTGAGTGCTGATGCAGACGACTATAAACCCATCATTTGAAACATCTCAATATATAAATTTGCATCCCACATAGTGAGCAAAATCAAAAAATAATGTGGGAGGGGGCTTACTCCCGATAGCGGCACGTCAGCTACAGAAAGGCTGACTGATTCCCCGCTATCGGGAGCAAGCCCCCTCCCACATTTGATCTACAGTGTGTTCAAGAAGGTGGCTTCAACCGAGAGCAAAATCCCGCAGCGCATCACCTTCCATGCGATAGCGCACCCACTCCTCCTGCGGCTGGGCGCCGATGGATTTATAAAAGGCAATCGCCGGCTCGTTCCAGTCCAGCACGCTCCACTCGAAGCGCGCGCACCCGTTATCAAAGGCAATCTTCGCCAAATGACGCAACAGCTTCTTGCCCGCCCCGCCACCACGTTGTTCCGGGTTGATGTACAAGTCTTCCAGGTACAGGCAGTTGCTGCCCAGCCACGTGGAATAGCTGAAAAAGAACACCGCAAACCCAATCGGCAAGCCATCCCGCGAGCAGATCAGGCCATGGGCGGTGGCGCCCTCGCTGAACAGGCTGCGCTGGATGTCCACCACGCTGGCGATCACTTCATGCCGGGCTTTCTCGTACTCGGCGAGTTCGGTGATGAAAGTCAGGATCTGCGCAGCATCGCTGGGCACGGCGGGGCGAATCTCGATGGTCATGGGCGAGCCTTGGGCAATTTCAAAGCACACATACTAAGGCGCTTTGATGACTGATTGCAGTGCAATTTATGGGGAGCCCGGCAACCGACACACAAAATCTTACAGGTGCCACGGCACCGTTCGTCGCCACCCAGGCACGATCATCAAGGCACAACTGACCAATAGAGGGTAAGGACATCAATCATATGGAGACACCCTCATGAAGCATTCCAAGTTTGCCGCCCTCGCATTTGCTGGCCTGTTGTCTTCGGTTTCGCTGAGTGGTTTCGCTGCCACGTCGTCCACTGGTCCTACCAACCCGGACGCCACCACCGAATCGCAGAAATCCATGGGCACGGGCCTGGACACCAACGGCGGCGCGGTCATCGATAACACCAATGGTGCCGACCCGCATACCCAGGGTCACGATACCCAACGCCAGGCGCCAGCGGCCGTCGGCAACGGCAAAATGGGCCCTTCGGTGAATGAGCCGAAGATCAATAAAGGCGATGACTCGAACCTGCCGGGCGCGCCGAAACAGCCTGCGCCTTGACGCATCAAATGCAATCGCAACACCCGATCATTCCCCAATGAAGAGGTACGCATGAACGTCGATAAAGACCTTGAAAAAGA
Source organism: Pseudomonas sp. CFBP13509 (assembly GCF_005233485.1). Classification (NCBI taxonomy): domain Bacteria; kingdom Pseudomonadati; phylum Pseudomonadota; class Gammaproteobacteria; order Pseudomonadales; family Pseudomonadaceae; genus Pseudomonas; species Pseudomonas sp. CFBP13509. The sequence continues at coordinate 83,736 of NZ_QGAA01000024.1, read as the reverse complement.
AGTCCTCACCCGCCTGCTGCACGCTCATCCCCAGGGGCTGGGCAAGGAAGTGCTGGATAACTACCGCGGAGAGAAAGTGGTCGCCAGTGCGTTGGCATTTCTGCAAGACCGCGGGTTGATCAAGGATGGGCATGTGACCACCGACGACGCCGGTGAATACTCGCTGAATCTGCCGATCAAGTTGACGGCGTCGGGTGTGGACGAGGCGCGCAAACTCGAAGGTGAGACGCGCCAGTAGTCCTCATGTAAAACCCAATGTGAGAGGGAGTAAGCCTTCCTCTCACATGCTTGGGCCTATGTTCAGTCAGTAAGTAATGCGTCGACTTCAGCGGTGCCTGGGGAAGTTGCCGGGCCCCAACGCGTCACCGCCAGGGCCGCCGCTGCGTTCGCCCGCTGTGCTGCCGCAGCAGGTTTCAACCCAGCCGCCAACCCCGCAATAAACACGCCCGCATGCGCATCGCCCGCGCCATTGCTATCCACCGCCTGCACCTTGAAGCCCGGCACATGCTCGATCTGACCCGCACGCCCCACCCAGCAGCCATTCGGCCCGTCCCGCACCACCAGCAGCGTCTCGGCGGGCAGGTGCTGACTGAGCGCGGGCAACGCGGCGGCGATGCTCGCCGCACCGGTGAACGCCAAGGCTTCAGGACCATTGCTGGTCCAGATATCGATACGTGGCAACAGCGCACCCATCAAGGCCGAATCCGGCGCTTTGACCAGCGGCCCCGGATCGAACACCACCACGACTTCCCGGGGCAGTGCCAGCAGCCAGTCGATCAGCGCCTGGGCCTTGCCTTCCAGGAGCAGGCTGTAGCCACTGACGTAGACGTAGTCGTCGACACGCGGTACGACGGTGGTCAAATCCTCCTGGCTGAGTTCACCCTCGACGCCGATATGGGAAATGAACGTGCGCTCGGTAGTGGCTTCGGTCAGGGACACGCACAAGCCAGTGTCCTTTGCGCTGCTGGCCGCCAGGGCCATGTCAATGCCCTCGGCCTGCATCGCTGCGCGGGCCAGGTCGCCGAAGCGGCCAGTGCCGTGACGGCCCAGATAGACCACCGGCAAGCCATTGCGCCGCGCCGCCGCCATCACGTTGAAACCACCGCCGGCTTCGAAGCTGGCGGACTTGGCCAGCACGTCGCCGCCGGTCGCAGGCAAGGTGTCGAGGGCCATGACCAGGTCGACGATGACCTGGCCGGTGTGCAGCAATCTAGACATTAGGGCTCTCTACCAACGCCGGACGACGGTCAGCCGCGCCGCCCAGTACCGCATAAATCCCACCGGCGACCAGGAAAGTGACGATCCAGCCCAGGCCATTGTGGCCGAGCCAGGAGTCGGACAACGGCCCGGCGAACCAGATATTCTCGGCGGTGGTGCCGATGGTGGTGAAGCTGAAACCCAGTACGATGGCCACGGCCCAGGCGCCGAAGGCGCGCCATTCCACACCGCCGCGATACCAGTAGGCGCTGCTCGGGCTCACGTCCAGCAGGTCCTTGGGGCTGTAGTAGTGACGATGGATCAGGTCGACCACGAAGATCCCAACCCACGCGGTGATCGGCACCGCCAGCAACGAGATGAAGGTGATGAACGGGCCGTAGAAACTGTCGGCGATCAGCATGAAGTAGATGGAACCGGCGAAGATCGCCACGATGTCGACGATCACCGCATGCACGCGCTTGACCTTCAGGCCAAGGGTCAAGGTGGTCAGGCCGGCCGAATACACCGACAGGTTGTTCGACAGCAGCAGCCCGCCAAACGCGGTGATCAGGTACGGCACCGCCATCCAGGTGGGCAGCATGTCGCGGATCGCGATGATCGGGTCAGTGGCCGCGGCCAGGTCGTTGTTGCCGACCGATAGCAGGCCGCCGAGGGTAATCAGCAACACCAGCGGAATGCCCGCACCAAATGCCGCCGACGCCACCAGGCGCACGGCCGTGACGCTGCGGTGCTGGTAGCGCGACATGTCGGCACCGGCGTTGGCCCAGCCGATACCGGTACCGGCGGCCATGGTGCCGATGCCGATGATCATCGCGCTCAGGGGAGCCGGGGTGGCGTTGAACACCGCACTCCAGTCGATGGTGGCGCAGAGGAAACCGCCCACCAGGATATTCAACGCGCCGAACACGTAGGTGGCCCACTTCTGGATCACCAGCAAGGTGGCGTGGCCCAGGCCCGATACGGCCAAGGTCAGCAACACGAAAATGCCGATGAAGATCAGGGTGAGGACCGGTGCGCTTTTCGCCTCCACCGCAGAGCCGAACAGAATTGAACACAACGACAGCAACACGAAGGCCGCCGTGGTGGTGTTGACGGTTTCCCAGCCCAGGCGCGACATCAACGACACCAGCGTCGGGCCGATATTGCCGCGCACGCCGAAGATGGCGCGGGACAAGGTCAGGCTGGGGGCACGACCGCGACGGCCGGCGATGGAGATGATGCCCACCACGGCGAACGAGCCCGCGGCGCCGAGGATCGCGACGATGATCGCCTGCCAGATGGCCAGGCCGCGAAACGCCACGAGGGTGGCGCCGAGGGGCAGGCCGAGGATGCTGATATTGGCGGCGAACCACACCCAGAACAGTTGCAGTGGATGGCCGTTGCACTCGCCTTCAGGGACCGGTTCGATACCGCGGGTTTCCAATTGCCCAGCGCTTTGGCCGGAAGAAGTGCTGCTCATGAGTGGTGCTCCTGGTGCCTGTATTGTTGTGATTGTGGCGGATACGCGGTCTTCCTGACTCAGCGCAATGCGAGCAAGCCTTGAACCAGCGGCTGCAGATCGAGGCCGTTGACCTGCTTGACCTGTTTGATCATTGATTCGGGCCAGCACTGCAGGCCGAGGCAGGCACCGAGCATCGCGCCGAGCATCGCGGCAATCGTGTCGGTATCGCCGCCCAGGCTGGCGGCCAGGCAAAGGGCTTCGAACGCGTTCATGGCCCCCACTGCCACTTGCTGGGCGAGGGCAAACGACACCACCACCGACTCCTGGGAGGCGACGGAGGTGCCAATCAATTCATACAGCAGGTCGGCGAACAGGGCTGTGTCGCCGCTGCCGACGCTCAGGGTGCGCGCCCAACTGATACGGGTGGAGATGCGCCCGCCGGCAATCCAATGGCCATGGCCTTCCGCCTGTTGAGCCACCTGGGTGCCGATATTCAAGGCTTCACCCAAGTCCACACCGTTGATGCCCGCGGACACCACCGCCGCCACTGCCGCGGCGCTGGAGATGCCCAGGTTGGTGTTGTGGGTGACCTGGCAGGCCTGGATCACCGCCTGGATAAATCGCGCCGGGTCGCTGACATCGGCGGCGATTCCCACTGGGGTGATGCGCATGGCGGCGCCATTGGTGGTGCCGTAGCGCCCGGATTCTTCCGGGGTATGGCCGTTGAGGATCATATCGATTGCACGCTTGGTCGACGGGCCGAGCAGATCCTGGGAGCCCTTGGCGCGCATCACCGCTTCCCAATCGATCAGGCGCCGGGCGAGCACGGCGGGGTCGATCTTGCCTCGGCCCTCGACCAGCAGCTCACCGACCAGGATCGCTTGCTCGGTGTCATCGGTGATGGAGCCCGCCGGCATATTGGGCGCGATGGGTTGGTCGGCGTCGGCATTTTCCAGGCCGGTAATGGCACCAAAGCGCTGTTGCACTTGCTCACGGCTCAGGGATTGGGTGGGCATGCCCAGGGCATCGCCCAACGCCAGGCCGTAGAAAGCGCCGAGGGCGCGGGTATTGGGGGTCATTTTGAAGATCCAAACTGCAGGTGCAGGCGAAAGTGCAGAGGGTCGAGCAGGCTTTCGACGTACTCCATGAAGCGCTCGCGGCGATCGTAGGTGGTGCGCGAGGCCTTGAGGAACACCGTGCCCACCGGGCGGCCAAGCAACTCGGCATCTTCATCGCTGAGGGGCTCGGCGCCGATCCATTGGTCACCTTCGGCACCGACGTAACCGTAGGCTGCCAGGGTGATGGTCAGGGAATTATCGATCAGCCCAACGCGCGGCAGGCTTTCCAGGCCACCGGACGCGGGCATCAGCGAGCGCTCAAGGGAAACGGCCGTGCCATCAGTCGTGCGGCGACGGCGGTCGAGGGCGATAAATTGGTCGGTGCCGAAGCGACTGAACAGATCGGCGCGCGTCACCGCTTCCAGGCGCAGAATATCGGTGGTCACCAGGGCCCCGGTGTCCGCCAGGGCCTGGGCCCAACCGCTGGTTTGATCCAGCGCCATGCCATCAAATGTGACGATGGAGCCCACGCCGCTCTGGGTCGCGATGTAATTGCGCCTTTTGAGTTCGGCGAGGGCTTCACGCAGCGTGCCCCGGCTGACCGCAAACTCTTCAGCCAGTTGATGCTCGCCCGGCAACAGGAAACCGTCGGCCATCACCCCTCCCTCGATACGGCGGATGAGCTCGTCGACGACGCGTTTTTTCTTATCAAATCGGACATGTCTAATCATGTACAAATTGATAACCGAAAGCGGCCATTTGCAGCAAGCGAATTATTTCAGGGAGATGAAAAAACCGGTCTCACGGCTCCAGGCCAATACGGAAAAACTCGCCGCCGCTCCATACGCCAAGCCAGTTCTGACCATTGATCGGGCGACTCACTGCCAACTCCACCAATTGGTAGAACACATTGCGATGCACCAGGGCTTCGAGGTTGGTACGCACGCGCAGATAGGGGGACGGTTCCTGGGTGACGGGATCGATCACCACCCGCAGTGGATGCTCAATATCGGCTGCAACCTGCTCGTCGACGTTGGTGGTGAAACGCAGCACCTGGCTTTCGCCCTGCCCTTCGACGTCGAGAGTAACCGCGACAAAGGGCGCATCATCGACGGTGATACCGACTTTTTCCACTGGGGTGATCAGGAAGTAATCATCGCCATCTCGACGGATGATAGTAGAGAACAATTTGACCATCGGCTTACGCCCGATCGGCGTGCCCTGGTAGAACCAGGTGCCGTCACGGGCGATGCGCATGTCGATGTTGCCGCAGAAATCCGGGTTCCACAGATGCACCGGCGCCGGTCCCTTGCCCTTGGGCAACTGAGCCAACAGATCGTTGGCCTTGGCGGAATCGGTCATGGTGTTCTCCTTGGTGTTACTGATCGCCCATGCCCAACAGGCCTCGGGCGTACTGCGCCAAGGGGCGGGCAATCAGGTCTTCTGGCTTGTTGTCGTGGAACGTCAGTAAACCGCCACGACTGCGAATACGTGCAGTATCAATCAAATACTGGGTGCTGGTCTCGATCAACATGATCTGGATTACCCCGTTGTCCAGGCCAAGCCGGTCCAGCGCCTCTTGATCAGCCCATTCGTCGGCGTTGCCAATACGGTCATCGGCCTTGGCGAAACGGCAGTACAGCAGGTAGTGGGCACCCGCCGCACGGGCCTCGGCCATCGCCTGCTCCAGGCCTTCCGGCTGACGAGCACGACGCACCATGGGGAAGTATTCGACGAAACCGTTGAAGGCTTCCTCGGCAACCACATTCGGCCGCGGGTAGGCGCTGCCGGGCGGTACAAATGCACCCTGGGCGATAAAGACAAAGGAATCCGGCTGTATGCGCACCGAGGCGGTACGACGAGTGTCGCTGTGGTCCAGCAACCCGGCGTCGCTCATCTGATAACGGGTGCCTTCGGCCATATCGCTGACGGTCATGCAACCACTCAGCGTCAACGACGCCAGCAACAAAACCAGACTACGCATCCTAATCCTCCAGAAGCCGGTGACGGAAAACCGGCGAATGGACACGAGATGCAGAATCCGCGCCATTTGGAAACAACGCAGAACTAAATGTGGGAGGGGGCTTGCTCCCTCCCACATTGGATGATGTTTAATCTTGGGAAAGCATTATCCGCCAATGATCTTCATGATCGTCGCACCGCCGGAGAAGGCCACTTCCTGCTTATCGCCCAAGGCCTTCATCAGCAGGCCTTGCAGGGCCGGCAGCGCCTGGTGGCGAGGCTTGTCCAACAGGTCGCCGACATAGTGACGGTTGCTCGACGACAGGCAGCCATGCAGCCAGCCGGTCGACGACAAGCGCAGCCGTGAACAGGTGCGGCAGAACGGTACGCTTTCGTTGGCGATCACGCCGAAGAAGCCTTTGCCCGGCACTTCGTAGCGTACCGCCGTGGCGTCCACGGGAGCGTTGGCTTGCAGGTATTCGTGGTGTTCGCCGATCAGGCCGAGCAGTTGTTGCAGGCTGACGAACTGCTGCAGGAATGCATTGGAGTCCTTGGCCAGGTGGCCCATGCGCATCAACTCGATAAAACGCAGCTCGTAGCCACGCTCCAGACAGTAGTCGAGCAGCGGCATCACCTGGTCGAGGTTCTGGCCGCGCAACGGCACCATGTTGACCTTGATCTTGATCCCGGCAGCACGCGCCTGGTCCATGCCATCGAGCACGGTCGCCAGGTCGCCGCCACGGGCGATGCTGCGAAAGGCGCCGGCATCCAGGGTATCGAGGGAGACGTTGATACGCCGAATCCCCGCATCCACCAGCAGCGGCAGTTTGCGCGCCAGCAACTGGCCGTTGGTGGTCAGGCTGATGTCGCTGAGGCCCATGCCGCCCACGGCGCCCATGAAGGCTTCCAGCTTGGGGCTGACCAGCGGCTCGCCACCGGTGATGCGCAAGCGCTCGATGCCCGCCGCCTCGATCAGGTAGGCCACGCCACGGGCCATGGCCTCGGCCGAGAGTTCGTCCTGGGCAGCCACCAGCCGCTTGCCGTTCGGCACGCAGTAGGTACACGCGTAATTGCAGGCTGAGGTCAGGCTGATCCGCAAATTGCGAAAACGCCTGCCTTGACGATCAACGATCATGGATCACTCCGGCAGAGGATGATTCGGGCGTGCTAAAAACTGACTGATAAATCAGCTTTTAGCAATATCCTTGCCTGAGTATATTCCTGGGTTACTGCGCCTGGCAGCAAATCATTACGTGGCCGGGGTTTCGACGGGGGCCGCTTCAACCAGTGCCGGCTCGGAGCTGTGCTTGCGCTTGTTGCCCATGCGCACACCGATATCCATCAGGAACTGGAAGAAACCTTCCTGGTCTTCCAGCACATTGCTCCAGAACGGCGAGTGGTACAGCGCCACGGCGCCGTGCACCAAGGCCCAGGCGGCGCAGTAGTGGAAATACGGCGGTACGTCTTCAAGCTTGCCTTCGCTGATGCGGCCCTTGATCAGCAGGGTCAGGCGCTCGAAGTTCGAGGCGCGGATCTTGTGCAGCTCCTCGACCATCTCCGGCACTTGATGGCCCTTGACCACCTTCTCTTCCAGGCGGTCGAACAGGCGGTAGCGCTGCGGGTCGCGCATGCGGAACTCGAAGTAGGCGCGGGACAGCGCTTCCTTGTCCTTGTCGACATCGGCCGAATGCAGCAGCTCGTTCAAGTCGCGCTCGTAGTCGAGCATCAGGCGCAGGTAGATCTCGGCCTTGGACTTGAAGTGCTTGTAGATCGTGCCTTTGCCGATACCCACGGCATCCGCGATCATCTCGACGGTGACGCTGTCTTCGCCTTGTTCGAGGAACAACTTGAGTGCGGTGTCGAGAATTTCCTGCTCACGGCGGCGAAACTCACGGACCTTACGGGGTTCTTTGTGCATGAGGAAGAGGTCTGCAAAGGTCGGAATAGGGAGGGCTGCGCAGGGCCACGAATACATGGCGATACGATTTACCCAGTGCGAGGGATTATCCCGACTGAACGGTCGTTGGGCAACGTCTATGTGAACCCGCCCTGCACTTTACTTTCAAGGCGCCAACGTTTTCATGCCTATCAGTCAGAAATAATACGCAACAACTGCACCCGTGCACCTGCCCAATGAGAACTCAAGCGAAGCGCATGTATTCCAAATCTGTTTAAAAAACGATCAGTCGCGACTGGACTGAATCAGATACTGATCAATACTTGAACTGTCGGCGTGACATCTCCCCCAAGTGAAGCGCCGACCTGGGTACCGACGGACTGTGTGCCCTTGTTTTACTCCTAATGGTCTTAACCCGGATTCACCCCCCAGAACCCGGGTTTTTTTTGCCTGCGATTCAGTCGTGTCATGCGGCGACGTGGGCCAGCGGGAACAGGCGCTTGAAGTTCTCGGTGGTCTGCTCGGCAAAGCGCTCATAGGACTCACCGCGCAGCATCGCCAGGTAGTCCGCCACATCCCGTACATATTCGGGCAGGTTCGGTTTGCCACGATGGGGAATCGGCGCCAGGTACGGCGAATCGGTTTCCACCAGCAGGCGGTCGGCTGGCACTTGGCGCGCCACGTCGCGCAGGGCATCGGCATTGCGGAAAGTGACAATGCCCGACAGGGAAATATAGAACCCCAGGTCGAGCGCTGCCTTGGCCATGTCCCAATCCTCGGTAAAGCAATGCAACACGCCGGCCTGGGGCAACGCGGCTTCGCGCAACAGGGCCAGGGTGTCGGCACGGGCACCACGGGTGTGGACGATCACCGGCTTGCCGGTTTGCCCGGCGGCCTGCAAATGCAGGCGAAACGAGGCCTGCTGCAACTCGGCGGCTTCCGGCTCGTAATGGTAGTCCAGGCCGGTTTCGCCAATGGCCACCACCCGCGAGTGATTGAGCTCACCCAGCAGCCAGTCGAGGGCCGGGGCTTCGCCGGGCTTGAGGTCCAGCGGGTGGATACCCACCGAGCAATCCACATCGGCATAACGCTCAGCCAAGGCTTTGACGTCGGCAGCATTTTCGGCGCTGACGCCAATGCACAGGAAATGCCCTACCCCACGCTGGCGTGCAGCGTCGAGGGCAGCATCCAGGGAGCCGCCATGCTGGGCAAGGTCGAGGCGATCAAGGTGGCAATGGGAATCTACAAGCATAGGAAATTACGACTTAGGTCACGGAAAGTGTCTGGCCAACGATACACTCGTCGGCCAAGGAAATTAACGGCGGCCGAGCAAGCCAACCCACTGCACCAGCAGGGCTTCAAGCAACAGCACGCGGTTGAGGTTGGCCTTGCCGAGCACCTTCTGGCGCTGGGCGAGGATCCAGTCCTGGATAGTCAGCACCTTGTCCTGGGCACTTTTCTGCGCGAGGTATTGCACCACCTTGCGCATGTCCGGCAGGCCCAGGCCATTTTCATCCTGGGTCAACTGGTAGCGCAGGATCAGGCTCGACCAATCACAGAACCAGTCGAACAGCAGCAGCAAGGGAATGTCCTTCCAGGCGCTTTCAGCCAACTGGGTGGCGGACAGCTCTTGCTTGAGCAGTTTTTTCACCCCATCCACAACCAGGGCGCGTTGCTCACGTACGCCCTGGGCTTGCAGCTTGACGGCCGCCAGCGGGGAACCGGCCGCCAGGGTCAGCAACTCGATCCGCTCCTCTGCGGAGCAATCCGGCAGCGCCTTCGCCAGCCATTGCAGGCTCATGGCTTCGCTGGGCAACGGGCAGGCCTGCTGTACACAACGGCTGCGAATGGTCGGCAACAAGCGGCTGGACTGGTGGCTCACCAGCAACAGCACCGTGTCGCCGGAGGGTTCTTCCAGGCTCTTGAGCAAGGCATTGGCGGCGTTGATGTTCATCGCCTCCACCGGCTCGATCAGCACCACCTTGCGCCCGCCCATCTGCGCGGTCTGCACCACGAAACTGACGAGGTCACGCACCTGGTCGACCTTGATCGCCTTATCGGCCTCCTCGGGTTCGAGCAGGTAGTTGTCCGGGTGGCTGCCGGCCTTGAGCAACAGGCAGGATTTGCACGCGCCGCAGGCTTCAAGGTTGACCGGGCGCTGGCACAGCAGGCTGGCCATGAGTCGCTCAGCCAGATCGCGCTTACCAATCCCGATCGGCCCATGCAGCAGATAGGCATGGGCGTGCTGGGCACGGCCGGCCAACTGCTGCCAGAGACTGTCCTGCCATGGGTAGGCTTCAGCCACGGGCGCGCTCCAACAGCTTGGGTAACAGGGCGTCGATGGCCTGCTGCACCTGCGTCAACGGCTGGGCTGCGTCCAGCAGGTGGTAGCGCGCCGGTTCCGCCTGGGCGCGCTTGAGAAACGCGCTGCGCACAGCATCGAAAAACCCCTGGCCTTCCAGTTCGAAACGGTCGAGACGCCCACGGGCGCTGGCGCGGGCCATGCCCACTGCCACCGGCAGGTCGAACAACAGGGTCAGGTCGGGACGTAGATCACCCTGCACAAAGGTTTCCAACGTGGCGATACGCGCCAGGGACAAACCCCGGCCACCGCCCTGGTAGGCATACGTGGAATCGGTAAAACGGTCGCAGATCACCACGGCACCGCGGGCCAGGGCCGGACGAATCACCTCGGCCAGGTGCTGGGCACGGGCAGCGAACACCAGCAGCAGCTCGGTGTCCGGGTTCATCTGTTCTTCGCCTGGGGCCAGCAACACGTCACGGATGCGCTCGGCCAGGGGTGTACCGCCGGGCTCACGGGTCAACACCACCTCGACACCTTCAGCGCGCAAGCGGCCGGCCAGGTAATCGCGGTTGGTGCTTTTGCCGGCGCCTTCCGGGCCTTCCAGGGTAATAAACAAGCCAGTCACAGGCAGTCCTTAGTCAGAGTCATTGCGGGCTTTGCGGCGCGGCGGCATCCGGCGCGGGCTCGGCGGGTGCATCAGCAGGCGGCGCTACGTCTTCCGGCGGTTTTACCAGCGGTGCCGGGCTTGAGCGGTAATCGGCACGGCGCTTGAGCTGGAACTCACGCACAGCGGCATTATGCGCACCCAGGTCATCGGAGAAAATATGGCTGCCGTCGCCACGGGCGACGAAATACAGGCTGCTGCCCGGCACCGGGTTCAACGCGGCATGGATCGCCTCGCGGCCGACCATGGCGATGGGTGTCGGCGGCAGGCCGGCAACCATGTAAGTGTTATAGGGGTTGGCTTCCTTGAGGTGCGCACGGGTCAACTTGCCGTTGTAGCGCTCACCCAGGCCGTAGATCACGGTGGGGTCCGTCTGCAGCAGCATGCCGATCTTCAGGCGGCGTACGAATACCCCGGCAATCTGCCCGCGCTCTTCCGGCACACCGGTCTCTTTCTCCACCAGGGAGGCCATGATCAAGGCTTGATAGGGGTCGGTATAGGGCGCGTCGGCAGCACGCTTGCTCCACTCCTGGGCGAGTACATCATCCAGGCGGTTATAGGCTTTCTTCAGGAACTCGACATCGGTCATGCCGCGCACGAAGCGGTAGGTATCCGGGAAGAACCGACCTTCGGGGAACACGCCAGGATGGCCGAGCTTGTCCATCACTTCGCTGTCACTCAGGCCCGCCAGGGTCTGCACGATCTTTTCATGCTTGGCCAGGGCCGAACGCACCTGGCGGAAATTCCAGCCCTCCACCAGCGTCAGGCTGTATTGCACCACTTCGCCGCGCTGCCACAGGCCGATCAGGCCTTCGGCGGTCATGCCCGGGGTCATGCGGTATTCACCGCTGTGCAGCGGTTGACCGTCCAGGTTGAAGCGCCAATACAGGCGCAACCAGAACGCGCCGTCGAGCACGCCATCGGCTTCCAGGCGATTGAAGGTCCCGGTGGGCGTCGCCCCGGCCGGCACATCGAGCAATTGCTCCTGGGTCAGATTCAACGGCTGCTTCAAGGCAGCGTCATATTTCCACGCGGAAAACCCCAACAGCAAAGCCGCCGAGAACAGACCGATCAGCAGCAGTACAACCAGTTTTCGTATCAACTCAAATATCCAATAGCGCGCGAACAATGCCCTGCAGTTTACGGGTGAGCGGCCCAACCGACCAGCTCATCGCAGCGCACCCACGCACCGGCCAAATGCCATATACGCTGTTGCACATAAAGACTTCGTCAGCCTCCCGCAATTGCTCAAGGCTGATGTCAGCCACGGCTACCGGGATGCCCAGGGCGCTCGCCTGAGCCAGAATCTCGGCGCGCATGACGCCTGCAACGCCGCAACGATTCAGATCGGCGGTTAGTAACAAGCCATTACTTACCAGGAACAGGTTGCTGAATACGCCTTCGATGACACGCCCGGACACATCCAGCATCAACCCTTCGGCATATTCGGCATCCTGCCATTCCGCACGGGCGATCACCTGCTCGAGGCGATTGAGGTGCTTGAGACCGGCCAGCAGCGGCTGCTCGGCCAGGCGGGTGGCGCACGCAAACAGACGAACACCGTCGGCTCCATGGGCCTGGGGATAGGTAGCAGGCGGATTGCCCTGCAAGATACGACGCACTGGCGCCTCGGGGTTGATGCCATAACCGCGCAGGCTGTCGCCGCGGGTGAGGATCAGCTTGAGGACACCGTCGCCGAGAGCGGCGGCATAGGCCTGCACTTCGCTGCGGACCAGCACCTGATCCACAACGAGAGCGAGGCGCCTGCAGCCCTCATCCAGGCGTTGCAGGTGACGATCAAGCAGCACGGGCTGCCCGGCCTTGACGGCGATGGTCTCGAACAGGCCATCACCGTACGCCAGGCCGCGATCTTTCAGGGGCACGCTGTCCGCTGGCTGACCGTCGACCCAGCTGTGCATCACTCGGCGAACCGGCGGAACACCAGGGAACCGTTGGTGCCACCGAAGCCGAACGAGTTGGAAATCGCAACGTCGATCGGCATCTGTTGCGGCTCATGCGGCACGAAGTTCAGGTCGCAGCCTTCGTCCGGCTCATCGAGGTTGATGGTCGGCGGAGCGACCTGGTCCTTGATGGCCATCACGCTGAAGATCGCTTCTACCGCGCCCGCCGCACCCAAGAGGTGGCCGGTCATGGACTTGGTAGAACTGACCGCCAGCTTGTAGGCGTGCGCGCCGAACACCGACTTGATGGCTTCGGCTTCCGCCAGGTCGCCCGTCGGGGTCGAGGTGCCATGGGCATTGATGTACTGCACCTGGTCCGGGTTGACCTTGGCATCGCGCAAGGCGTTGGTGATGCAACGCGCAGCGCCGGCACCGTCGGACGGTGGCGAGGTCATGTGATAGGCGTCGCCACTCATGCCAAACCCGATCAACTCGGCATAGATGGTGGCACCACGCGCCTTGGCGTGTTCCAACTCTTCGAGCACCAGGGCACCGGCGCCGTCGGCCAGTACAAAGCCGTCACGGCCCTTGTCCCACGGACGGCTGGCACGGGTCGGCTCGTCATTGCGGGTCGACAGTGCACGGGAGGCGCCAAAGCCGCCCATTCCCAGGCCACAGGCGGCCATTTCAGCACCACCGGCGATCATCACGTCGGCTTCGTCATAGGCGATGTTACGCGCCGCCATGCCGATGCAGTGGGTACCCGTGGTGCACGCGGTAGCAATCGCGTAGTTAGGCCCCTGCGCACCCAAGTGGATGGACAGGAAACCGGAAATCATATTGATGATCGAGCCAGGCACGAAGAACGGTGAAATTCGACGAGGGCCGGAATCATGCAGCGTGCGGCTGGTTTCTTCGATATTGGTCAAACCGCCAATACCCGAACCCATGGCCACGCCGATGCGCTCACGGTTGGCGTCGGTCACTTCCAGGCCAGCGTTACGCACTGCCTGGAAACCGGCTGCCAGGCCGTATTGAATGAACAGGTCGAGCTTGCGGGACTCTTTGATCGAGAGATATTCCTCGACATTGAACCCCTTTACCGAGCCGCCAAAACGGGTGGAATAGGCAGAAAGGTCCGTGTGTTCGATCAGACCAATACCACTGCGGCCAGCCAGAATGCCCTGCCAACTGCTCGGCACATCCGTACCCAGTGGCGACAACATACCCATACCGGTGACTACGACGCGTCTACGCGACACAGCACTCTCCTTTTTCTAATGACGACACTTTGCTTCAGAGCTTACTTTTCATCAGCGCTAAAGAAAAAACCGCACGCCGTTACAGCAGTGCGGTTTTTCCCTAACAGCAGGCGACGACTACAAACTATTACGCCTGGTGGTTCGTAACGTAGTCGATAGCAGCTTGAACAGTAGTGATTTTTTCAGCTTCTTCGTCCGGGATTTCGGTCTCGAATTCCTCTTCCAGAGCCATCACCAGCTCAACGGTGTCAAGGGAATCGGCACCCAGGTCTTCTACGAAGGAAGCAGTGTTGACCACTTCTTCTTCTTTGACGCCCAGTTGCTCGGCAACGATTTTCTTGACGCGCTCTTCGATGGTGCTCATACCTTGTTTAACTCCTAATGGACAAATTCAGGCAGCTGGCCAGTGGGTAAGTGTATAGAAAGCCTTTTCAGCTTTTCAACTGAAAGCTTCACCCTGTACCCGGTTTGCCACCTGCCTATAAATTAAGTTGCAGCTTTATAACGGATTTTAGACAGCTCGTATGACATTTTTTTGAAGCGATCCGTCACAATTTAGCTCATGTACATCCCGCCGTTCACCGGGATTGTAGCCCCAGTCACGTATGCCGCACCGTCGGATGCCAGGAAAGCGACCACATTCGCGATCTCTTGAGCCTGGCCCAGACGGCCCAGCGGAATCTGCGTCAGCAAGCCTTCACGCTGTGCTTCCGGCAGTTCGCGGGTCATATCGGTGTCGATGAACCCTGGGGCCACCGAGTTGACCGTAATCGACCGCGAACCGACTTCACGCGCCAATGCACGGCTGAAACCTTCCAGGCCGGCCTTGGCGGCTGCATAGTTTACTTGGCCTGCGTTGCCCATGGCACCCACTACGGAGCCAATATTGATAATTCGACCCCAACGGGCCTTGGTCATGCCGCGCAAAACCCCCTTGGACAGGCGAAACAGACTGTTCAGGTTGGTATCGACCACGTCGTACCATTCGTCGTCTTTCATGCGCATCATCAGGTTATCGCGGGTGATACCGGCGTTGTTCACCAGAATTGCCGGCGCACCGAACTGTGCGGTGATCTCGGCCAGTACGGCAGCCACGGACTCATCGCTGGTCACGTTCAGCTCAAGGCCGGTGCCTTGAACGCCGTTTTCCTTCAGGGTCGCGGCGATACGCTCGGCGCCCGAAGCAGAAGTGGCGGTGCCGATCACGACGGCGCCCTGACGGCCCAGTTCCAGGGCGATGGCCTGGCCAATGCCACGGCTCGCGCCGGTAACCAGTGCAACTTTACCTTGCAGACTCATGCAGGCTTCTCCTAAGTTCGGGGGTCAGGCCAGCGCCGCACGAGCGGCAGCGAAGGCATCCGGGGTATTGAGGTTGGCAGTCGACACGCCGTCGGCGCAGCGTTTGTTCAGGCCAGCCAGGACTTTGCCCGGGCCGCACTCGACCAGCTCGGTGGCGCCATTGGCGGCCAGGGTCTGGACCGACTCGACCCAGCGCACAGGCTTGTAGAGTTGCTCCAGCAGGTCGCGCTTGAGGGTGTCGAGGTCGGCGGCCACGGCTGCGCTGACGTTCTGCACCAGCGGGATCTGTGGCGCCTGCCAGTTGATGGCAGCGATGGACTCGGCAAAACGCTCGGCAGCCGGGCGCATCAGCTCGCAGTGTGACGGCACGCTCACCGGCAACGGCAATGCACGCTTGGCACCCCGCGCCTTGCAGCCTTCGATGGCACGCTCGACGGCCGCCCTGGCACCGGCGATCACCACCTGGCCTGGGGAGTTGAAGTTTACCGCGCTGACCACTTCGCCCTGGGCCGCTTCGGCGCAGGCTTCGATCACGACGGCATCGTCCAGCCCCAGGATAGCGGCCATGCCGCCCTGCCCGGCCGGAACGGCTTCCTGCATCAGCTGTCCACGACGCTCGACCAGCTTGACCGCTTCAGCAAGGGTCAGGCTGCCCGCCGCCACCAGGGCGCTGTATTCGCCCAGGCTATGACCGGCCACGAAAGCCGGACGCGCACCGCCTTCGGCCAACCACAAGCGCCACAGGGCTATCGAAGCGGTCAGGATGGCTGGCTGGGTTTTATCGGTTTGATTGAGCTGCTCTTCCGGCCCCTGTTGGGTCAGCGCCCACAGGTCGTAACCCAGGGCCTCGGAAGCTTCCTTGAACGTGTCCAGGATCAGCGGGTATTGCGCGCCCAGCTCGGCCAACATGCCGAGGGACTGCGAACCCTGCCCTGGAAAGACGAATGCGAGGGATGTAGACATGTAACAAGCCCCTAATGATCTGGTCGTCGGAAATGGTCGCTCCTCGGTGGGAGCGCACGAAACTGACAGATTGGATGGTCAATTGAACTGGCCGGTCACATTTAAGCATTCCCCGGCCGATTCGCCTAAGGCAACAGGTCCTCGAGACGGCCGTGCAAGCGTTGCGGCAGGTTTTCCTGGATCTCGATCACCGCCCGCGCAATCGCACTCTGGAAGCCTTCGACCCCGGCCGAACCGTGGCTTTTCACCACGATGCCCTGCAACCCCAGGAAGCTCGCACCATTATGCCGCGCCGGGGCCAGATCGGCCTGCAGGCGACGCATCAACGGCAGCGCCAGGGCGCCCACCAGGCGCGATACCAGGTTACGCCTGAACAAGGCCTCGATACGCGAGGCGATCATGGTCGCCAGGCCTTCACTGGACTTGAGCAGGATATTGCCGACAAACCCGTCGCACACCACCACATCCGCCTCGCCTCGGTACAACCCATCACCCTCGACAAATCCGATGTAGTTCAGGCCTCGCGCACCTTGCAGCAAGGTGGCGGCAAGCTTGACCTGCTGGTTGCCCTTGATGTCTTCGGTGCCGATATTCAGCAAGGCCACCCGCGGCCGGGCCACGCCCAGCGCTTCGGCGGCCACCGAGCCCATCACGGCAAACTGGAACAGGTGCTCGGCACTGCAATCGACGTTCGCCCCCAGGTCCAGCAACTGGCAATAGCCCTTCTGCGTCGGAATCGCCGCCACCATTGCCGGCCGATCAATGCCAGGCAGCGTCTTGAGCACATGCCGCGACAACGCCATCAGGGCGCCGGTGTTGCCGGCACTGACACAGGCTTGCACCTTGCCATCACGCAGCAGCTCCAAGGCCACCCGCATCGACGAGTCAGGCTTGCCACGCAGGGCTGTCGCCGGTTTCTCATCCATGGTGATGGTTTCGCTGGCTGGCGTAATCGTCAGGCGCGTGCGATCCACCGCCGGATGGCTGGCAATCAATTCTTCAAGGAGGGAGGGTTGACCGACGAGGGTCAGATGCAGCGAGGGCGTGGCAGACAGGCTGGCAATGCAGGCCTGAACAATGCTGCGGGGACCGAAGTCCCCGCCCATTGCGTCAATCGCGATGACTTGAGCAGACAAGTGATTACTCGTCAGCGCCCTTGTCGATCACTTTACGGCCACGGTATACGCCTTCTGGCGATACGTGGTGACGCAGGTGAATTTCACCGGTGGTTTTTTCTACAGACAGAGTGCTTGCCGTCAGGGCATCGTGGGAACGACGCATGTCACGGGCAGAGCGGGATTTTTTGTTCTGCTGAACAGCCATAATTGATTAACTCCTAAACGTTTGGGTCACGCTTTAACTGCGCCAATACACTGAACGGGTTGGACCGCGTTACCTCGTCCTCGCTCGGTTCGGACTCGTCATCGAGACCCGCCGGCTGCTGGCATTCTTCCGGATGATGAGCAGGCACAATGGGCAAGGCGAGCAGAAGCTCCTCCTCGATCAGTGCATGCAGATCCAAAGGATCTTCGCCCAGTTCCAGCACGTCATAACCTTTCGGCAACGACTGGGTATTCGCACCCTCCTTTACCACAGCATAACTGCACTCGCTGTGAATCGGCAGGGTGACCAGCTCAAGACAACGCTGGCAAACCATTTTGACCTCGGTGTCGATAAAACTGTGAATTACCACAGATTTACGTTCATCTCGTTCAAAAACGAATTTGGCCTGCACCGTACCGACAGTGTCGGAAAGCGGGTCGCAGAGTCTCTCCAAATCGGCCAGCAGCAACTCACCTTGAAGGGAAGTGCCACGATCAGCCAATTTGCGCGGGTCAACGTGAGGTGGAATCGGGTCATTCAACATAGGCGCAGCATTATAGGGATGCACCCAGCCATGTCAAAGGAAATTCAGCCCTGTGCGTCGGCCGGTCGCCCCGCTAGAATCGGCGGCTGCCTTGAGGAGACGTATATGCTGCCTTTATTACTCGCTTCCAGCTCGGTTTATCGCCGGGAATTGCTCAGCCGCCTGCACCTGCCATTCATCTGCAGCTCGCCGGATATCGACGAAAGCCATGCTGCACATGAGTCCGCCATCGAACTGGTCAAGCGCCTGGCCGAAGCAAAGGCCCGCGCCCTCGCCGCCAGCCACCCGGGACACCTGATCATCGGCTCAGACCAGGTCGCCGCGCTGAAAGGCCGCATCATCGGCAAGCCTCACACCTTCGAAAATGCGCGCGAGCAGTTATTGGCCGCCAGTGGCAAGCGTGTCAGCTTCCTCACCGGCCTGGCCCTGTTGAACAGCGAGACGGGGCACTGCCAGGTCGACTGCGTGCCCTTTACCGTGCACATGCGCGAGCTGGATGCAGCGCGCATCGAGCGCTACCTGCGGATCGAGCAGCCGTATGACTGTGCGGGCAGCTTCAAGGCGGAAGGGCTGGGCGTGAGCCTGTTCCAGAGCACCGAAGGGCCGGACGCGACCAGCCTGGTCGGCTTACCACTGATTAGACTGGTGGATATGCTGCTCAG
Source organism: Pseudomonas sp. CFBP13509 (assembly GCF_005233485.1). Lineage (NCBI taxonomy): Bacteria > Pseudomonadati > Pseudomonadota > Gammaproteobacteria > Pseudomonadales > Pseudomonadaceae > Pseudomonas > Pseudomonas sp. CFBP13509. The sequence continues at coordinate 65,237 of NZ_QGAA01000024.1, read as the reverse complement.
CGAAGGCGTGCAAATCCCTTAAGAACACAACCAAATGTGGGAGGCGGCTTGCCCCCTCCGACATTTATCCATACTGACTAAAATCTCAGCGCAGCGCCGGGCCCTGGAAGCCCATGTACAGCGCCAGCTTCTCAGCCACGCTGGCGCCGAGCTTCTTGGAGAAACGATCAAACGGCGACTCTTCAACGGTGAAGTCCACCAGTTCTTTCTCGCCGACCACATCCCGTGCTACCGAACTGGCACTGCCCAAACCATCGATCAGCCCCAGCGGCAACGCCTGCTCGCCCGACCACACCAACCCGGAGAACAACTCCGGATGATCTTTGTCCTTCAGGCGATCCCCACGGCCCTGCTTCACGCTGGAGATGAACTGGCGATGGGTGGTATCGAGCACTCCCTGCCAGAACTGGGTTTCATCGGCCTTTTGCGGCTGGAACGGATCAAGGAACGACTTGTGCTCGCCCGAGTTGTAGGTACGACGCTCAACCCCCAGCTTCTCCATGGCACCGACAAAGCCGTAGCCAGCCGCCGTCACACCAATGGAGCCGACAAGACTGGCCTTGTCGGCGTAGATCTGGTCGGCGGCACTGGCAATGTAATAGGCACCCGAAGCCCCCAAATCGGAAATCACCGCGTACAGCTTGATATCCGGGTGCAGGCCGCGCAGGCGGCGAATCTCGTCATACACATAACCCGATTGCACCGGGCTGCCGCCTGGGCTGTTGATGCGCAGGATCACGCCCTTGACCTTGGGGTCTTCAAACGCGGCACGCAGACTGCTGACGATATTGTCGGCGCTGGCAGGTTCCTTGTCGGCAATCACCCCCCGCACTTCGATCAACGCGGTGTAGTTGGCGCCACGGGTCGCGCTCTTTTCCATGTCCATCAGCGGGCTGAACAGCGCCAGCATGAGCAACAGGTAAGTGAAGGTCAGCAACTTGAAGAAAATCCCCCAGCGCCGCGCACGGCGTTGCTCCTGGACACTGGCCAGCAGCGTCTTCTCCAGCAGTTTCCAGCTCTTGTCGTCACCGCTTTCAGCCTTTTCAGGCGCTTTCCACTCGTCACTCATGCCATCAACCCCAGCAAAGACTTATTGGGCCCGACCGAGCCAGGCCTGCAATTCAGAAAAATGATCAATCGTGACCCTCGGCTCGTATTGCTGCAACGCCTCGGCGGACTGGGCGCCATAGCTGACTGCCACGCTGTCCATGCCGGCGTTGCGCGCCATCATCAGGTCGAAGGAAGCATCACCTACCATCAGCGCCTCACGCGGCGACACACCGCAATGGGCAAGGATCTGCTCCAGCATCAGAGGGTGAGGCTTGCTGGCGGTTTCATCTGCGGCACGGGTGATGTCGAAATAATCTTCAAAACCGTGGGCACTGAGCACCCGATCCAGGCCGCGACGGGCCTTGCCGGTGGCGACGGCCAGGTGATAGCCCTCGGCGCGAAAAGCCTCCAGCGACTGCGCCACACCCTCGAACAACGGCGAAGGTGTGGCTTCCAGCGCAATGTAGTGATCCGCGTAATGCTCGCGGAACGTCACCAGTTCAGCGTCGCTGATCTCGGGGTACAAGGTGCGGATCGCCTCAGGCAAGCCCAGGCCGATAATGCCTTTAACCGCCAGGTCAGTGCACAACTCGAAGCCCGAGCGGGTCGAAGCCCTGTGCATCGACTCGACAATCCGACCGATGGAGTTACACAGGGTGCCGTCCCAATCGAAAATCAGCAGCTTGTAGTCAAGGTGCGACACTCAAACGCTCCACGGTCTTGGCCCACATCTCATCGACCGGCGCCTGCAGCTTCAGCTCGCCGCCGTCAGGCAGCGGCACGGTGAGCATGTAGGCGTGCAGGAACAGGCGCTTGCCGCCCAGGTCGCGGATTTCCTTGGAAAAACCCTCGTCGCCGTACTTGGTATCACCGGCGATGCAGTGACCGGCGTGCAGGGTGTGCACACGAATCTGGTGGGTACGCCCCGTCACCGGCTTGGCCTCGACCATGGTGGCGAAATCACCAAAGCGACGCAGCACCTTGAACAGGGTCAGGGCTTCCTTGCCCTCCTCGTCCACTTCGACCATGCGCTCGCCGGAGCGCAGGTTGCTCTTCTGCAACGGCGCGCGGACGCTCTTGATCGAGCTGGCCCAGTTGCCGCGCACCAGCGCCATGTAGCGCTTGTCCACGCCATCGCCGCGCAGGGCGGTGTGCAGGTGGCGCAACATGCTGCGTTTCTTGGCGATCATCAACAGGCCGGAGGTGTCGCGGTCCAGGCGGTGAACCAGTTCCAGCTCCTTGCAATCCGGGCGCAGCTGACGGAAGGCTTCGATCACGCCGAAATTCAGGCCGCTGCCACCGTGAACCGCAATACCGCAGGGCTTGTTGATCACAATCAGCTTGTTATCTTCGAAGACAATCGATGCCTCAAGGCGCTGCAACAGGCCCTGGGCCAATGGCACGGGCTCATCGCGCTCAGGTACGCGCACGGGCGGCACACGGACAATATCGCCCGCCTGCAACTTGTACTCAGGCTTGATGCGGCCCTTGTTCACGCGCACTTCGCCTTTGCGCAAGATGCGGTAGATCAAGGTCTTGGGCACACCCTTGAGCCTGGCCAGGAGAAAATTATCGATGCGTTGGCCGGCATATTCCGGCGAGACCTCGAGCAGCTGGACGCTGGGGGTCTGGGGGGCGGTAGTCGTCATGGCGGCGATGATAACAATTTTTTATGGAATTGAAGCACTTAATCATTACTGCTATAGTCGCGAACGCCGCCAAAAGCGGCCTGGGCAGAGGACTAGCGGCAAACTGCCGGCCCTGACCATCGCAATTCATCAGGACGCGAGGCCGTCCTACGGGGCTTTCGCCACCCTGGAAGGCTCGAGATTGTAACAAGCGCAGGTGACATGAGGCCTGAAGCGAGTGCAGAAAGCAGAGTGAATACTCGCGTTCTGCGCCGATATTTACGGCCAGTTCACAAAGTGCAGTCAGTCTTGAGCCGGACCACGGCGAATGCTTCGGAAACAACGCCTGTTAAGAGCTGAGTGTGAGCGCAGTCGCCCACATTCAGTCTTGTTTAGCCATGAGCGTGGACTCCCCATTGGAGAACACGGTAAATGCCAACCCGCTGCGGATTCTGCGCGCGGCAGCACCCGAATTATCAGGGATACGTGTAGGGTGGAGATGCACAACCGTCGGACCGTGTAGCACTAGGCTTATATTTAGACGCTTCATCTCGTCCACAGTCGCCGGTTGATTCCTCCTCCTGACCTTAGCTTTTGTTGAAGTGGTGCCTTTGTCACCACCGCTAACAAGCAGGACGCGTCCGTCGCGATACCGGCCCAATTGGCCGATTTTGCTGGACACTGGAGTGGCCAACCACTCTTGACGCACCTGACACCGACCGTGAGAAGTCGTGTGTGCCGAACGCCGTTTCCGGCAGCCCGGAAACCGACGGTACAACATGAAAAGAATGCTGATTAACGCAACTCAACCCGAAGAGTTGCGTGTTGCACTGGTAGATGGCCAACGCCTCTACGACCTGGACATCGAATCCGGTGCACGCGAGCAAAAGAAGGCCAACATCTATAAAGGCCGTATTACTCGCATCGAACCAAGCCTTGAGGCTGCCTTTGTCGATTTCGGCTCCGAGCGCCACGGCTTCCTGCCCCTCAAAGAAATCTCCCGCGAATACTTCAAGAAATCCCCCGAAGGCCGCGTAAACATCAAGGACGTCCTGAGCGAAGGCCAGGAAGTCATCGTTCAGGTCGAAAAAGAAGAACGTGGCAACAAGGGCGCCGCCCTGACCACCTTCATCAGCCTGGCCGGCCGTTACCTCGTGCTGATGCCGAACAACCCACGTGCCGGCGGCATCTCCCGTCGCATCGAAGGCGAAGAGCGCAACGAACTGCGTGAAGCGTTGAACGGCCTGATCGCACCGGCCGATATGGGCCTGATCGTGCGCACTGCCGGCCTGGGCCGCAGCAGCGAAGAAATGCAGTGGGACCTCGACTACCTGCTGCAACTGTGGACCGCCATCAAAGAAGCCTCCCTGGATCGTTCCGCGCCGTTCCTGATCTACCAGGAAAGCAACGTGATCATCCGCGCCATCCGCGATTACCTGCGCCAGGACATCGGCGAAGTGCTGATCGACAGCGTCGAAGCCCAGGACGAAGCCCTGACCTTCATCCGCCAGGTGATGCCGCAGTACGCCAGCAAGATCAAGCTGTACGAAGACAGCGTGCCGCTGTTCAACCGTTTCCAGATCGAAAGCCAGATCGAGACCGCTTTCCAGCGTGTGGTCGAACTGCCTTCCGGCGGCTCCATCGTGATCGACCCGACCGAAGCCCTGGTGTCCATCGACATCAACTCGGCGCGCGCCACGAAGGGTAGCGACATCGAAGAAACCGCCCTGCAGACCAACCTGGAAGCGGCTGAAGAAATCGCCCGCCAGCTGCGCCTGCGTGACATCGGCGGCCTGATCGTGATCGACTTCATCGACATGACCCCCGCCAAGAACCAGCGCGCCGTGGAAGAGAAAGTCCGCGAATGCCTGGAAGCCGACCGCGCCCGCGTACAGGTCGGCCGCATCTCGCGCTTCGGCCTGCTGGAAATGTCCCGCCAGCGCCTGCGTCCATCCCTGGGCGAGAGCAGCGGCATCGTCTGCCCGCGTTGCAACGGCACCGGCATCATCCGTGACGTTGAATCGCTGTCCCTGGCGATCCTGCGCCTGATCGAAGAAGAAGCCCTGAAAGACCGCACCGCCGAAGTCCGCGCACAAGTGCCGATCCCGGTTGCCGCTTTCCTGCTCAACGAAAAACGCAACTCGATCACCAAGATCGAACTGCGCACCCGTGCTCGTATCGTGATCCTGCCGAACGATCACCTCGAGACGCCGCACTTCGAAGTACAGCGCCTGCGTGACGACAGCCCGGAAGCCCACAGCGGCCAGTCCAGCTACGAAATCGCTGCCGCCGCCGCCGAAGTGGAAGAAGTCCAGCCAGCCGCCGCGACCCGCACCCTGGTGCGCCAGGAAGCCGCCGTGAAAACCGCGCCAGCCCGTGCCAACGCACCGGTGCCGGTTGAAGCCGCTGCCCCGGTTGCCGCACCGGCCGCCCTGCCTGAGCCGAGCCTGTTCAAGGGCCTGGTGAAGTCGCTGGTCAGCCTGTTCGCCACCAAGGAAGAGCCTGCGGCACCGGTCGTGGTTGAAAAACCTGCGACCGAACGCCCAGCACGCAACGAAGAGCGTCGCAACGGTCGCCAGCAGAGCCGTAACCGCAACGGTCGCCGTGACGAAGAGCGCAAGCCGCGTGAAGAACGTGCGCCTCGCGAAGAACGCGCACCACGTGAAGAGCGTACACCTCGCGAAGCGCGTGAAGAAACCCCGGCCGTAGCCCGTGAAGAACGTGCACCGCGTGAAGAGCGCGCACCACGTACCCCACGTGCGCCGCGTGAAGATCGCAAGCCGCGTGGCGAGCGTGAAGAACGCGTGCGTGAACTGCGCGAGCCATTGGATGCCGCCCCTGCCGTTGCAGGTGTTGCAGCCACTGCCGCTGAAGAGCGCCCAGCTCGCCAGCCGCGTGAAGAGCGTGCACCGCGTGAAGAGCGCCAGCCGCGCCCACCGCGTGAAGAGCGTCAACCACGTGCCGAGCAAGCCGCTGCCGCCAGCGAAGAAGAAGTACTGGCCGGCGAAGAGCAATTGCAGGAAGACGGCCAGGACAACGCCGAAGGCGATCGTCCACGCCGCCGCTCCCGTGGCCAGCGTCGTCGCAGCAACCGCCGTGAGCGTCAGCGTGATGCCAATGGCAATGTGATCGAAGGCTCGGAAGAGGCCGGCGAGAACGCAGAAGCCGCCACCCACGAACCGACCGGTGCCGAACTGGCTGCCGGCCTGGCCGTTACCGCAGCGGTTGCCAGCTCGGTGATCAGCGCACCGGCTGAAGCCCAGGCGCATGAACAGGCTGAACGCGCGACTGCCACTGTTGAAGAAACCGCTGCTGTAGAAGCGCCAGTTACCGAGACCCCAGTGGTTGAAGCACCGGTCGTTGAAGCAACTACCCCTGTCGAAGCCCCAGTGGTTCCGGAAGTGGAAGTGGCACCGATCCGCGACGCCCAGCCAGAAACCGAAGTAGTTGCAGTTGAAGCCGCTCCGGTTGTTGAGCCTCAGCCGGTAGTTGAAGCCGCCGCTGAAGCCCCAGCTGTCGAAGAAGCTGCCCCGGCAGTGCGTGAAGTTCGCGAAGAACAGACCGCCTTCCAGTGGACTGCCGAACCTGCCGCCCCGGTTGAAGCACCAGCGCCTGCACCGGTGGTAGAAGAAGCGCCTGCGCCGGTTGCCGAAGCAGTGGTTGCCGAGCCTGCGCCAGCCGTCGAGTCTGCACCGGTGGTTGTTGAAGCACCGGTGGTAGCCGAAGTCGAAGCACCCGTGGTAGAAGCGGCACCGGCCAGCGCCCTGACCGAAAACGGCCGTGCGCCGAACGACCCACGTGAAGTGCGTCGTCGCCGCAAGGAAGCTGAGGCAGCTGCCGCCGCTGCTGCTGCCGCTCCAGCCGTAGTCGAAGCTGTCGAGGCGCCAGCCCCGGTTGCTGAAACCGTGGTTGAGCACACTGCTGCTGAAGCAGTGGTAGAGCACAAGGCCCAGGAAGAAGAACACGAGCCTAAACCCCTCGCCTGATTCCATCCGCCACTAAAAAGCCCCGCCTGAGTGATCAGGCGGGGCTTTTTTATAGATCGAAAACAACGAAGATCAAATTTAGTCTGGGTTAAAAATTAACCGTTTCGGCAGATCCACATCCCACAGAACACCCGCATCTTCCACCTGCACTTCCCGCACCCGGGCACGTGCGAACAATGGCTTGCCTCCACGATCCCCGGTCAGCGCCATCAGGTCCGGACCAAAAGCGCGACCAAAGGCCACTGGATGCCCATAGTCACCCGCCTGCACCGGCACGCTGATGCCATCCTCCTCCAGCGCGTCAATCACCCGTTCAATGCTCGATGATTGGATAAACGGCATATCCCCCAACACCACCAGCCAGCCATCCGCCGAGGCGCTGGCCGCGACGGCTGCGGCGATGCTCTCGCCCATGCCGGCTGACTGCAACAGTAAGACCTGGCAGCCATACACTTCGGCCAACCGAATGACCTCCGTGCGATCCGGCGAGGTCACCAGCCAGCGCGCCACCAGGCGATCCGGCAAATTCACCAATACCTGCTCGATCACCGGACGCATCACCCCATCACGGCCCAGGCAATCGGCCAGCAACTTATCCTGGTCAGCCCCCGCTTCGGCTCGGAACCGGCTGCCCTGCCCCGCCGCCAAGACAATCGCCGTCACCATTACTCAGCAACCACCGGCAGGGGCTTTTTCTGCATCGGCGCCACGCCGTTCTTGATCGCGACAATTTCCGCCATCAACGACAAGGCGATCTCCGCCGGCGTATGGCTACCGATATGCAGGCCAATCGGCCCATGTAAACGCGCAATCGCATCCGTCGACAAACCCAGCGCCGCCAGATTCTCGCGACGCGTCTGGCTATTGATTCGCGAACCCAGCGCACCGATGTAGAAGGCACTGGAGTTCAGCGCCGTCAGCAACGCCATATCATCAAGGCGCGGATCATGGGTCAGACAGACGATGGCCGTGCGCTCGTCGGTCTGGATATTCAGCACCGCCTCATCAGGCATACCCGGCACGAAGCGGCCGTGCTGCTCTTCCCAGCCGTAGACAAACTCGCTACGCGGATCGCATATCAATACTTCGAAATCCAGCAGGCGCGCCATTTCCGCCACGTAGCGCGACAGTTGCCCGGCACCGATCAACAGCAGGCGCCAGCGCGGGCCGTAGATAGCCCGCAGGCGTTCGCCATCGAAGGTGACCACATCGGTCTTGTTCGCACTGCTCAACGTGACTTCACCGGAGACCAGGTCCAGTTCCCGCGCGACAATTTCATGCGCCTCGCAACGCTCCAGCAACTGCGCGACCCAGGCCCAGTCTTGCACCCGCTCCTCGGTCAAGCGCAGGGTGCCGCCGCATGGCAGGCCGAAACGCGCCGCCTCGTCGCGCGTCACGCCGTAGGTCACCAACTGCACCGGCGGCCCGTCGTGCGTCAGACGGCCATCCTGCAAGCGGGCGATCAAGTCGTCCTCGATGCAACCGCCGGACACCGAGCCGATCACCACGCCATCCCCCCGCAACGCCAACATGGCGCCCGGTGGACGCGGCGCGCTGCCCCACGTCTGCACAACGCTATACAACACCACCTGCTGCCCGGCGCGGCGCCATTCGAGCACGCTGCGCAGGACATTTAAATCAACACTGTCCATATATCCTCCTGCCAGTCTGCGTTTGGAACATGCTGCGTAGCGCGAATTTCATCAGTCGCTGACTCTAAGTGAAAATATTGCAAAAAAGTAATCCCGCACAAACGCAAACGCCCCGAACCAGTCGGGGCGTTTGCGGATAGCTGTCAGCGTGGGTTCACGCCATCAGCGGCTTACTTGATCACCGGTGCAGGGCCTTCGGCCACGCCCAGGTCATCTTCTTCACGGGTGTCGGAGATACTCCGACCACCGGAAGCCAACTCGCTTTGCAGTTGGTCGGTGTCCAGTTCCTTGACCCACTTGGCCACAACGAGGGTGGCAACGGCGTTACCCACCAGGTTGGTCAGTGCACGGGCTTCGGACATGAAGCGGTCGATACCCAGGATCAGCGCCAGGCCGGCAACCGGCAGGTGGCCGACAGCCGACAGGGTGGCTGCCAGTACGATAAAGCCGCTACCGGTCACGCCAGCAGCACCTTTGGAGGACAGCAGCAGCACCAGCAGCAGGGTGATCTGGTGGGTGATGTCCATGTGGGTGTCAGTCGCCTGGGCGATGAACACGGCCGCCATGGTCAGGTAGATCGAGGTACCGTCGAGGTTGAACGAGTAGCCGGTCGGGATCACCAGGCCGACTACGGATTTCTTCGCGCCCAGACGCTCCATCTTGATCAGCATGCGTGGCAGTGCGGACTCGGAGGAAGAAGTACCCAGTACGATCAACAGTTCTTCACGGATGTAGCGGATCAGTTTGATCACGCTGAAACCGTGGGCGCGGCAGATACCGCCCAGCACCACCAGCACGAACAGCAGGCAAGTGATGTAGAAGCAGATCATCAACTGGCCCAACTGCACCAGGGAACCTACACCGTAGGCACCGATGGTGAACGCCATGGCGCCCAGGGCACCGATTGGCGCGAGCTTCATGATCATGTTGATGATGTTGAACATCACGTGGGCGAAGCGATCGATGAAGTCCAGCACCGGCTTGCCGTAGGCACCCAGGCGATGCAGGGCGAAACCGAAGATCACCGAGAACATCAGCACTTGCAGGATGTCGCCGTTGGCGAAGGCGCCGACGATGGTGTTCGGGATCACATTGAGGATAAAGCCAACGATGCTCTGGTCTTTACCGGCAGTGACGTAGGCCGCCACTTTGGAGGCGTCCAGGGTTGCCACGTCGATGTGCATGCCGGCGCCCGGTTGCACGACGTTCACCACGATCAGGCCGATCAGCAGTGCGATGGTGGAAACGATTTCGAAGTACAGCAGCGCGTAGCCACCGGTTTTGCCGACCGATTTCATGCTTTGCATGCCGGCGATGCCGCTGACAACGGTGCAGAAGATGATCGGGGCAATGACCATTTTGATCAGCTTGATGAAGCCGTCACCCAGTGGCTTGAGCGCCACACCGGTCTGCGGGTAGAAGTGACCGAGCAAAATACCGATAACGATTGCAACGATCACCTGGAAATACAGGGATTTGTAGATTGGCTGACGAGTCGTCATTGCAAAATTCCTCAATCGTCCCGTGTGGCAAATATCCGCCATTGCCCACGACACTTGAATTGCGAACCCTCCTGCACTGGAGGGATTTGTTGTTTGCGAAGCCTGTAGGACCAGGCCTGCGCTGTAATCCTTATCGCAAACGCCGTGCCACTTTGCTGAAAACCCCTGGGGGCCTTAAGACATCAGGGCTGCGGATTTCAAAGCCCCCTCCGAAGAGCCGAATCGGCTGGCGGATTTCCGCCGCGCTGCCCAATCCCGTCCTACAATTTGGCGGATATCCGCCTTGTCGCCCTGCCAGGTGATGACTACCATCCGCCCTTCCATGGACGAGGGCCCCGCATGCGTGAACGTACCATCGCCAGCCATTACGCCCGGGCAGCCCTGGGCGGTGCGCGTCGAGCCGGTTACGACTATTCGGGCCTGTTGCAACAGCTGAGCATCCCCCCGGAACTGTTGACCGAACCTCGCGCCCGCATTGCGCCGGAGCAATTCACCCGGCTGCTGCAAATGCTCTGGCTGGCTTTGGACGATGAATACCTGGGGTTCGCCGACGGCCCGAGCAAACGCGGCACCTTCGCCATGATGTGCCATGCGCTGATCCACTGCCGCACCCTGGAGAAGGCTCTGGAACGCGGCTTATTATTTTATAGCCTATTCCCACAAGGCCCGCGCTGGCAGCTGACACGAGAAGGCGAAATGGCCCGCCTGAGCCTGGATGATTCTCACCTGTGGGACCCGGATCACTTCCTCAGCGAATGCCTGCTGGTGATCTGGCACCGCCTGGGCAGTTGGCTGATCGGCCAGCGCATTCGTTTGCACCAGGCCACGTTCAGCTACCCGATGCCGGCCCACGCCGCTGAATATGACCTGCTGTTCCCCTGCGCCCAGGTGTTCGGTGCCCCGCACAGCAGCCTGGTGTTTCCCGCCCGCTACCTGAGCCTGCCATTGTTGCAGGACGAACGTACCCTAAAGCATTTCCTTGAGCGTTCCCCCGCCGACCTGCTGTCACGCCCGGATGAAGGCGACAGCTTGAGCAGCCAGCTGCGACGCTTGTTGAGCCGCGACCGCACGCCTTGGCCAGACCTGGAGGCCATCGCCCAGCACTTGCACGTCAGCCCGCAAACCCTGCGCCGACATTTGCGCGAAGAAGGCACCAGCTTTCAGGCGCTTAAGGATGAATTGCGGCGGGACATCGCCATCTACCACCTGGGGCGGGCGGATTTGTCCTTGCAGGCGATCGCCGAGCAGCTGGGGTTCTCCGAACCGTCGGCGTTTCATCGGGCGTTCAAGAAGTGGACGGGACTGACACCGGGGGCCTATCGGGCGCAGGAGAATTAGAGGGGTGTTGTTTGTGAGGGCCTCATCGGGGTGCAAGCCCCCGATAGGCATAAGTATCTACACAACTTCAGCAGGATAACGCGTAGCAGGGGGCTCGGCTCAAGATGTGTAGATACTTATGCCCCGACAGGGCCAGCCCAGCCACTGAAGATCACACAGACGGAAAGTGAATCTTGAACGCCGCTCCACCCAGCGGCGAATCCCCCAGGGTCAGTCGTGCGCCGTAGCTTTCTATGATGTCCTTGACCACCGCCAACCCGATCCCCTGCCCCGGATGCTGACGGTCCAGGCGCTCGCCCCGTTGCAGAATCCGTGCACGCTGGTCCGGCGGCACCCCGGGGCCGTCGTCCTCGATGCACAACTCGAGCCCTTCGGAATTTTCCACCAGGCTGACGCGCACTTCACTCAGGCACAACCGATAGGCGTTTTCCAGCAGGTTGCCGAGCAATTCAAGCAGGGCGCCCTTCTCGATCGGTACATCGCATTCGTCCGGCAGTTCAAAGGACACCGCGACGCCCTTGTCGCGGTAGACCTTGCCCAGGGTATCGCAGAGGCTTTGCACTACCGGTTCCAGGCGCACCTGATGGCGCACCAGGCCGCTTTTGCGCAGGCTGGCACGCTGCAGCTGGTAGCCGATCTGCTGGCTCATGCGTTCGATCTGGGATTGCAGCACCCAGGCCTGGTCGCGATCTTCCGGACGTTGCGCCATGTCTTCGCTCACGCTTTGCAACACGGCGAGTGGCGTTTTCAGGCTGTGGGCCAGGTCATCGAGGGAGTCGCGGTAACGTGCCCGTTGTTCGCGCTCGCTGTGCAGCAGGCGGTTAAGGGAGCCGGTGAGACGCAGCAATTCGCGAGGGTGTTGCTCGGAGAGGCTTTCGCGGGTACCGCCTTCGATCTGGTCAAGCTCCTGGCTCAATCGCCGCAGGGCCTGCAGACCCCAGGTCAGGCCCAGCCACAGCAAGGTCAGCAGCACCAGCAGTGCCGCGCCGAAGCCCAGGTAGAGGTTTTCGCGCAGGCCTTCGAGGGTCAATTGGTATTCGCGCACCGGTTGCAGGGCCACGATACTGAACGCCGCACTCTTGCCGCCGAGCAGCCTGACCTCGACGTCGTAGACGAAGAACTCCTGGCCGTCGGCCTCGCGAATCCGCGCAAACTCATTGCCGCGCCCGTCATAGCGCGGCTTATAGTTGATGTTTTCGTCCCGGGTGGCCCGCGAACGCCACACCAGGTGGCCTTCGCGGTCATAGATATAGCCGAGCAACCGGCTATCGGTGAGGTTGAAGCGTTCATCCGGCAACTGCGCCGGCATCAGCAGGCGATTGTTTTCCACCCGCGCGGCGGAGATCAGGGTGGTGACGTCCGACGCCAGGCGCTGCTCGATGGAATCCTGCAATGCCAGGCTGAACGCGCCCTGCATGGCGGGCAACAGGCCCAGCATAAACAGCACGGCCAGGGTGGCGGCCGCCAGCATCAAGCGCACACGGAGCGAGCGAATCAACGGCAGCGCTCATTGAACAGGTAGCCCAGGCCGCGCACAGTGTCGATCGGCTTGAACCCCGCCGGGCCTTCCAGCTTGCGGCGCAGGCGGCCGACCAGCACTTCAATCACATTCGGATCGCGCTCATCGTCGTCGGGGTAGAGCTGCTCCATCAGACGGTCCTTGGCGACGACCTGCTGGTGATGGCGCATCAGGTATTCGAGGATGCGATATTCATAGGCGGTCAATGCCAGGGGCTGTTCATCGAGGGACGCCTGCTTGCGGTTGAGGTCCAGCAGCAAGGGCCCGGCGACGATGGTCGACTGGGTAAACCCGCTGGAGCGGCGCAGCAAGGCGTTCATCCGCGCCTCCAGCTCTTCGAACTGGAACGGCTTGACCACATAGTCGTCGGCCCCGGCGGCCAGGCCTTCGACCTTGTCCTGCCAGTTGCCGCGCGCGGTGAGGATCAGGATCGGAAAGGTCTTGGCCTGGCTGCGCAGTTGGCGGATCAGGTCCAGGCCGCCCATGCCGGGCAGGCCCAGGTCGATGATCGCCAGGTCATGGTTGAATTGACCGGTCTGGTACAGGGCCTCTTCGGCATTGGCCACGGCCTCGACCACGTGGCCGCTGTCGGTCAGGCGGGTAAACAGGTGATGGCGCAACAGCGCCTCATCTTCCACCACCAGCAATTTCATAAGGCTCTCCAAAGCAAATCAACTGTCCGACAGAGGGATATCATAGCGGCCCTGCAGGTCTTGCGGGCGCAGTTTAATACCGTTGAACCGGCCGCTCAGGTGTTCATAGCCGGCGCGATAGCTCGGCTGCGGGGTGGCCTGGCCAAGGGACTGCCCCCAGGGCGTGGGCTGACTGCCAGCATCTTCGATGCTGACGCGCTGCATCAAGATGCTGGACTTCTTGGTTTTCTCACGACCGAATGCGGCAAAGGCACCGTCGGAGGCCTGAACCCCGACGGTGGCACTGAGCATGGTTAAGGCCAACATCAGCTTCTTGATCGCAGTCATGGTGTTACCTCATTACGCGTTTGGCTGTGAGGCCAGACTACGCAAGCGCCCCTGAACTCCCCCTGAACAGGCTTTGAACCTCGCCTGAATCACGGCGGGCTATCCTCTTGCCCATCAACTCGGCAAAATACCGCCCATGACGCCCCTACCCGCTTGCTGCACCCCACTCGACGCCCATTGGCCGCTGCCCGACCCCTTGCCGGGCACGGTGTTTCTCAGCACCCGGTTCGATCCTGCATTGCTGGCACCTGGCGACTTCCAGCATTGCGCCGTGCCGCCACCGGCGAGTATCCAGCGTTCGGTGGCCAAGCGTCAGGCCGAGTTTCTCGCCGGCCGCCTGTGCGCGCGCGCGGCCCTGCAACAGCTCGATCAGATCAACTGCATCCCGGCGATCGGCGAAGACCGCGCACCGGTGTGGCCCGCCCACATCAGCGGTTCCATTACCCACAGCACCGGGCATGCCGCCGCGATTGTCGGGCACAAGGCGCAATGGCGTGGGTTGGGGATGGACCTGGAGAACCTGCTGAGCCTGGAACGGGCGGAGCGCCTGGCCGGGGAAATTCTGACGGTGCAAGAGCTGCAGCGTATGGCTGATGTGCCGCGAGAACAGATCGCCTTGCTGGTGACGCTGACGTTTTCGGTCAAGGAGAGTTTGTTCAAGGCGCTCTATCCGATCGTGCAGAAGCGCTTTTATTTTGAACATGCCGAGGTGGTGGAGTGGTCAGAGGCCGGGCATGTGCGCTTGCGCTTGCTCACCGACCTGTCCAGCGAGTGGTGCCACGGCAAGGAACTATCGGCGCAATACTCAGTGAATGATGGCCAACTGTTGAGCCTGGTAGCCGTAGCAGCTGTCGAGCCTTAGCGAGGCTGCGCCACGCGCAACTCGACGTTAGATCGGTAGCGCGGCCGACGCAGCCTCGCTTGCGCTCGGCAGCTGCTACGGATTTGCTCGGCGTGGGATAAGACGTCAGGGTTTGTCTTGATCTCTGGGCCAACTCAGGCTGAAGCAGGCGCCGCCCAGGTTGTTGCTCTTGCTGATCAACGCTCGCCCGCCGTGCCAATAAATGATGCGCCGCACAATCGACAACCCCAGGCCATGCCCGCCCGAGGCACGGGTGCGGCTGTCATCCAGGCGCAGGAACGGCGTGAAGATACGCTCCCAGGCACTTTCCGGGACACCGGGCCCGTCGTCCTCCACATCGATGCGACAGCGCACCTGGCCCACCTGATAACTGATCAACACCTGGCCCTGGGCGTGGCGCATGGCGTTGCTCACCAGGTTTTGCAGGGCGCGGTGCAAGTAGCGCGGTTCGGCATCGACCCAAGCGTCATCCCAATGTGCCGACGACAGGCAAATCCCCCTGGCCACAGTCACTTGCGGGCGCAGTGGCGATAATTCGCCGATCACTTGATCAAGCAGCGCATCGAGATCGACCCGTTGGAAAATCAACGCCGGCGCACCCTGCTCAAGCCTTGCGTAGGTGAGCATTTCATCCACCAGGCCGTCTAGGTCCTGGATATCACTGTCCATGCCTTCCAGGTACTTGCGCCGCGCTTCAGGCGTGGCGGCGTCGCCGATCATCTCCAGGCCGAAGCGCAGGCGTGCCACCGGTGTGCGCAGTTCATGGGACACCGCGCGCACCAGTTCGCGCTGGATTGCCAGCAGTTGCTGCAGGTGCTCGGCCATGCCATTAAAGGCCGCCGCCAGGCGCCCCACCGAGTCGGCACCCCGGGCCGGCACACGCACCTCGAGGTTGCCTTTGGCGATGCGCGTGGCGGCGGCTTCCAGGCCTCGGAGCCGGCGCTCAAGCTGACGCACCAATAGATAGACAATCAGGCCGATCAGGGTCAGGCCGATCAAGGCGATCAGGACCAACCATTGCGCCGGGTACGGGCTCATCTGGTACAGCGGGCCGAGCTCCAGCACCCAGGGCGTGCCGACCATGCCGGCAAACACGCGGATCGAATCGCCGCCCTTGCCCAGGGCCATGACCGTATCGCCCTCCGATACACGGCGGCGTTGGTCGTCGTCCATATCGGCCTGATCCAGGGTCATCAGGTGCATTTCGAAACCAAAGCCCTTGGCTTCCTTTATATCCGCCAGCCGTTGCGGCTGCTCGGCCACGGGGAAGCGCACCAGTTCATCGGCCAGCAGGTAAATGGTCGCGCGGGCCAGTTGCTCGCTGATCTGCTGCACCTCCCCCGTCAGCACCCACTGTTCCTTATCGCTGACCAGACGCAGCACCCGGGCGGCGTGGGGGCCGGTCTGTTCCACCAACACCTGGCCGCGTTGCAGGCGGGTGCGCTGGCTGAGGTCCAGTTGGGCATCGGTGAGGCCGCGCAATTCCAGGGGGATGCCGAGCAAGCGCTCCCACACGGCCAGGGCGCGCTGGCGTTCGATGGGGCTCATGGGCTGCAGGTTATCGCCCATCAAGGCAAAGGTGCCGTGGGCCAGGCGCTCGCGGTATTGGCCGCTGCGCACCTCGTTGAGCAGGTGCAGGGCCAGCACGCCGAGCAGCGCCACCAGAATCAGCGCCGCGCACATGCCGCCATAGATACGCAGGAAGATCGAGTTCACAACGGCATATCGGCAGCGGCTTCAGGGACGAACAGATAGCCTTTGCTGCGGATGGTCTTGATCAGCCGTGGGTGGATCGGGTCATCGCCGATTTTCGGGCGAATCCGTGAGATGCGCACATCAATGGAGCGGTCCTGGCCGTCGTAGCCTATGCCGCGCAGGGCGATAAAGATTTCTTCGCGGGACAGGATGCGCCCGGCATTCGCCACCAGCAGCCACAGCAGGTCGAACTCGGCACTGGTCAACTCGATACCGTCACCCTGCAGCCAGGCTTCGCGCAGGGCGTTGTCCACCAGCAGCGGGCCGAATTGCAGGCGGCGCTGGCTTTCCACGCTGGCGGGTTCCGCCGGCTCACTGCGGCGCAACAGGGCCTGGATACGCGCGAGCAACAGGCGCGGGCGCACGGGTTTGCACACGTAGTCGTCGGCGCCCATGTCAAGGCCGAGCACTTGGTCCATGTCGTCGGTGCGGGCGGTGAGCATCAGGATCACGCCGTCGTAGCGTTCGCGCACTTTGCGGCAAATGCTCAGGCCGTCTTCGCCGGGCAGCATCAGGTCGAGAATCACCAGGTCCGGTTGCTCGGCGAGGATCCGCGCCGCAGCCAGGGCGCCATCACCTTCCACGGAAACCCGCAGGCCGTTGCTTTCCAGGTAATCGCGGGTCAACTCGGCGAGTCGCTCGTCGTCCTCGACGATCAGGATGTGCCAGGCTTCTTGCTCCACGGGTGATCCTCGTTGTTATAAAGGGATGCGTTGGCCGAGGAGGCCACACCTTATTTGTAATGTTTTGAGGGCATAACAGAGGCCGATTGTAGTCATGCCCAAGCCCTCTCGCACAAGCCGGGAAATCCATTCGGTGATCGCGCTTTTCTGTGATAGGGTTCGCGCCCTCAAAAATCCAACCGACTGTTTTCAACTTGGAATATTCAGTGACAAACGGCCGAATCCAGCAGTGCTGCGGCCTACACGGGTGTTCCACGTTTCATACACATTTTACCCACAACGTTATCCACAGGCAGTACGTTGCTAAGCCCCCCAAAACGCATTATCTTGTAGCTCGGCGCTAAAAAAACCCTACATGTAGGGTTTTCAGCGAAAAGACCCAACACAAATCAGACAAGAAACTCAAGCCCTTTCTTGCTCCTGTTGGGTCTAATCCAAGCATTTTTTGAAAGCCCAAACCGCTCAAGCGGATGGCAGCCGTTTTCCAGCTCCAACAGCGGAAAACGGTACGGGTGTTGCAGTGCTTGAACCTGGCAACTGTCACCCACCAGGAATACGGCCAAGGGCGTTTGAGCCCCGAACCGAAGACTTCGGCATGGAAGCGGCGCGATCAGCTCCCTTCCTCCTGTCCCGAAGTTGTTATGCCAGGCCCAGGCCTGCTGTAAGTGCTTCAGGACGGAACGGTGGGCACCGTGATGGTGCCCAAATAAATATAGAAATGTGGAGACAACCCCCCATGCAAACCGACACAACTCGCGAGAACCCGCAAGGCTCCGTGCCGCAGGCCGCTGATTCGAATATGGATCTGTCCGCCACTGCACCTGGCCAATTGCGCGTGATCAAGCGTAACGGGACTGTCGTTCCTTACACCGATGACAAAATCACCGTCGCCATCACCAAAGCGTTTCTTGCAGTTGAAGGCGGCACCGCTGCTGCCTCGTCGCGCATCCACGACACCGTTGCCCGCCTGACCGAACAGGTCACCGCGACCTTCAAGCGTCGCATGCCGTCGGGCGGCACCATCCACATCGAAGAAATCCAGGACCAGGTCGAACTGGCCCTGATGCGTGCCGGCGAGCAGAAAGTGGCCCGCGACTACGTGATCTACCGCGATTCGCGCGCCAAGGAACGTGCCGTCCGCACCCCGGCCGAAGAAGCCGCCGTGCAAGCGCACCCGTCGATCCGCATCACCCTGGCCGACGGCAGCTTCGCCCCGCTGGACCTGGGCCGCCTGAACACCATCATCACCGAGGCCTGCGAAGGCCTGGAAGAAGTCGACGGTGACCTGATCCAGCGCGAAACCCTGAAGAACCTGTACGACGGCGTGGCCCTGACCGACGTCAACACCGCCTTGGTGATGACCGCCCGTACCCTGGTTGAACGCGAGCCGAACTACTCGTTCGTGACCGCGCGCCTGCTGATGGACACCCTGCGTGCCGAAGGCCTGGGCTTCCTGGGCGTGGCCGACAGCGCCACCCACCACGAGATGGCCGACCTGTACGCCAAGGCGCTGCCTGCCTATATCGCCAAAGGTATCGAATTCGAATTGCTGAACCCGATCCTGGCCACCTTCGACCTGGAAAAACTCGGCAAGGCGATCAATCACGAGCGCGACCAGCAGTTCACCTACCTGGGCCTGCAAACTTTGTACGACCGTTACTTCATCCACAAGGACGGGATCCGCTTCGAACTGCCGCAAGTGTTCTTCATGCGCGTGGCCATGGGCCTGGCGATCGAAGAGAAGCACAAGGAAGACCGTGCGATCGAGTTCTACAACCTGCTGTCGTCCTTCGACTACATGTCGTCCACTCCGACCCTGTTCAACGCCGGCACCCTGCGTCCACAGCTGTCGAGCTGCTACCTGACCACCGTGCCGGATGACCTGTCGGGCATCTACCACGCGATCCACGACAACGCCATGTTGTCCAAATTCGCCGGTGGCCTGGGCAACGACTGGACACCAGTGCGCGCACTGGGTTCGTACATCAAGGGCACCAACGGCAAGTCCCAGGGCGTCGTACCGTTCCTGAAAGTCGTGAACGACACCGCCGTAGCGGTCAACCAGGGCGGCAAACGCAAAGGCGCCGTGTGTGCCTACCTGGAAACCTGGCACATGGACATTGAAGAGTTCATCGAGCTGCGCAAGAACACCGGTGATGACCGTCGTCGTACCCACGACATGAACACCGCCAACTGGATCCCTGACCTGTTCATGAAGCGCGTCTTCGATGACGGCAAGTGGACCCTGTTCTCGCCATCCGAAGTGCCGGACCTGCACGACCTGACCGGCAAGGCCTTCGAAGAGCGCTACGAGTACTACGAAGCCCTCACCGAATACCCAGGCAAGGTCAAGCTGTTCAAGACCATCCAGGCCAAGGACCTGTGGCGCAAGATGCTGTCCATGCTGTTCGAAACCGGCCACCCATGGCTGACCTTCAAGGACCCTTGCAACCTGCGCAGCCCGCAGCAGCACGTGGGCGTGGTCCACAGCTCGAACCTGTGCACCGAGATCACCTTGAACACCAACAAGGACGAGATCGCCGTTTGCAACCTGGGCTCGATCAACCTGCCGAACCACATCGTCAACGGCAAGCTGGACACCGCCAAACTGGAACGCACCGTCAACACCGCCGTACGCATGCTCGATAACGTGATCGACATCAACTACTACTCGGTGCCACAGGCGCAGAACTCCAACTTCAAGCACCGTCCGGTCGGCCTCGGCATCATGGGCTTCCAGGACGCACTGTACCTGCAGCACATTCCCTACGGTTCGGACGCTGCGGTCGAGTTCGCCGACAAGTCCATGGAAGCGGTCAGCTACTATGCGATCCAGGCTTCCTGCGACCTGGCCGACGAGCGCGGCGCCTACGAGACATTCCAGGGTTCGCTGTGGTCCAAGGGCATCCTGCCGCTGGATTCGCAACAGATCCTGATCGAGCAGCGCGGCCAGAAATACATCGACGTTGACCTGAACGAATCCCTGGACTGGGCACCGGTACGTGCCCGTGTGCAGAAAGGCATCCGTAACTCCAACATCATGGCCATCGCACCGACCGCGACCATCGCCAACATCACGGGCGTATCGCAGTCGATCGAACCGACCTACCAGAACCTGTATGTGAAATCGAACCTGTCGGGCGAATTCACCGTGATCAACCCGTACCTGGTCCGCGACCTGAAAGCCCGCGGCCTGTGGGACTCGGTCATGATCAACGACCTGAAGTACTACGACGGTTCCGTGCAGCAGATCGAACGCATCCCGCAGGAACTCAAAGAGCTCTACGCGACCGCCTTCGAAGTCGACACCAAGTGGATCGTCGATGCCGCCAGCCGTCGCCAGAAGTGGATCGACCAGGCTCAGTCCCTGAACCTGTACATCGCCGGCGCATCGGGCAAGAAGCTCGACGTGACCTACCGCATGGCCTGGTACCGTGGCCTGAAAACCACTTACTACCTCCGTGCCCTGGCCGCGACCAGCACCGAGAAGTCGACCATCAACACCGGTAAGCTGAACGCTGTGTCCAGCGGTAACCACGGTGATGATTCGGTGCTCGCCGCGCCTGCCGGCCCGGCGCCAGTGCCAAAGGCCTGCGCGATCGACGAGCCGGATTGCGAAGCTTGTCAATAAGCTGAGCCGATCCCGGGGCTGAATGCCCAGGGCTTGCTCCCCCCCCCCCGATAGACCTGGATGCAGTAGGGTTTATCGGGGGGGGTTTGCAACAAACACCGCAACGACTTTATTTGGCGCCGGCATCCGCGGCACAAGTCATATGAAACCAAAGGCTATGCCTTCCGTTGGACGCCCTCCGACCTTCCCCCACAGCTCCTTTCTGCCGTGAACCACTGCCACCGAATGCAAAGACGTGTCGGCAGTACCGACGACCCCTTTGGCCAAATCGTCCAGGCTCACTTGCCTGACGTGGTTCTTCAAGCCCAGACGATCAAAGGCTTCCTTACTCCACTCCCCATCATTTAACGAAGCAAGCGCCTGCGCGTAAGTCATTCCCCCCTTACCATCGTTGCCTTCTTCTTGGGCGCGCTTGGCACTTACGGCAAACATAAAAATAGCTTCCTTCATCAGCTCCTTATCATCACCCTTGAAGTTCGCTGCGATGGCAGCCTGCCTCAATTCATCCTTAGTGAGATGAAGCTTATAGCCGTCCCGCATGGTTACGTCGTAGCCATCCCCAGCCTCTTTCACCTCCTTAAAAACATCAGTAGCCTTCTGACCAAAATGCATCATTGCCGCTTTGATCGCAGAGACGGTTCCACAGTTACCCTCGGCCCCCTGACTAAATCCGGTAAAGACGTCCTTGGGTTTTTTACCAGGGTTATCAAGAGACAAGTCGGGCCGATAATCACCGAGGTCTGCCCCACTGAAAAGCGGACCGCCAGAGTTACGTGGCCCACCACCAGAATCACGTGGCCCACCACCGAAAACACTACTGTTATTCCCGTAACCGCCACTCACCCCACCACTGCGGCCATGACTGCCGCCGCCTCCCGGCGCCACACCTGACTCAGAGAACCATTCCCTTAACTGCTCCCTGAGAAACCCATGGGACGCACGAGGCGCATTAGATGTTTCATTCGCCCCGATCAACTCATTAAGGATGCCCTTGAACCTTACATCGCCGAGCTCCTCGCGTTTTTCATAAAGTTTGTCGCGCAGCTCTCTGACAAGTTGGCTCTTGCCAGTAATTTTCGCATCCTCAAGTGCCCTGAGCAGGTTTCCGACGCTGTCCTTATGCGCAGTCGGCCCACCCCC
Source organism: Pseudomonas sp. CFBP13509 (assembly GCF_005233485.1). Lineage (NCBI taxonomy): Bacteria > Pseudomonadati > Pseudomonadota > Gammaproteobacteria > Pseudomonadales > Pseudomonadaceae > Pseudomonas > Pseudomonas sp. CFBP13509. The sequence continues at coordinate 43,511 of NZ_QGAA01000024.1, read as the reverse complement.
CCAAGCCGGATACCACCCCGGTCCTACAGTATGAAAATGCGAATTGCTGCTGTGATGGCCAACCTCCGATAATAAGCTCCCCATGCCCCCTCTCCCGATGTCAGATAGCTCAATGGCTTTCGGATGATGGGTGACGCGACAGGCACAGAATGTTCCATTCGATTCTTGTCAAAAAAAAACCCCTCGATCGAGGGGTTTTTAAACAAGCGCATTACGCCATGGCATCAGGTCATCTGAATGATGGTCTGCATGATGGTGCTCTGGGTGGAGATGGTCTTGGCGTTCGCCTGGTAGTTGCTCTGGGCCTTGATCAGGTCCACCAGCTCGTTGGTCAGGTTGACGTTGGAGTTCTCCAGGGAGTTGGCCACGATCGAACCCAGGGTACCGGATTGCGGGGCATCGTAACCCGGCTGGCCCGAGGCGAAGGTCTCTCTCCAGGTGGTGCCGCCCGAGGGCTGCAAGCCTTGCTCGTTGTTGAAGCTGGCCAGGGAGATCTGGCCGATGGCCTTGCTCTGCTGGTTGCTGAACGTGGCGAACATTACGCCATTGCCGTCGATTTTCAGGCCGGTGATCTGGCCAGTGGCGTAACCATCGGTGGTCGGCGGGTTGCGGTAACTGGCGGAGTTGTACTGGGTGATATTAGCCATGTTGACGGCAATGTTTGGCGCTGTAGCCTTGTTAGCCGTCCATACGCCGTTGGTCACCGAGCCCGGGATCCAACCGGTGAGCGTCAGGGTCGTGCCCGCCACACCACCGGTGCTGATACCCGTCAGTTTACCTGCACCGTCAAAGCTCAATATCGACGGCACGGGAGCAGTAGTACCGGTGGTGGTAGGCTTGGAGCCATCCAGGTTACGACCGTCAATCAGCGTGTAGGAACTCCACTGGTTGGCGTCGGTTTTCACCATGTACTGCACCATCTCGTGGGAGTTGCCCTGGGAGTCATAGAGGGTGGTGCTGTACTGGGTGGTGAAAGTGGTGGTGTCGGTCGGATCGAACGGCTTGGTGGTCTGGTTGATCACCGGCTCCGACGAGTTCAGGTTACTGGTGGAGTCCACTTTGGTGGACGCCTTCGGTGGCAGGTACGACAGGTTCAATTGCAGGTCGGTCAAGCCGCCTTTGATGATCTTGCCGTCATCATCTGCCGCGTAGCCCTGCAAGCGCGAGGTACCGGTGTTGTTGGTGATGTAGCCGTCTTTGTCGGCACGGAAGGCACCGCTACGGGTGTATTCCAGCGAGCCGTCACTGCCCTTCTGCACGAAGAAGCCACCGCCCTGGATCGCCATGTCCAGCACGCCGCCGCTGTTGTTGACGTCACCCTGGGTGAACTGCTGGGACACCGCTGCCAGGTTCACACCATTGCCGATGCTGTTCTGGCCGGTGCCCAGTTTGGACGCGGCGTAGATATCCGCGAATTCCGCACGGGACGACTTGAAGCCAGTGGTCGCAACGTTGGCAATGTTGTTGCCGGTTACGTCCAGTTGTTTGTTGGCCGCATAGAGGCCGCTAAGGCCGATATTAAAAGACATGTTTCTCTCCCTCTGCCGTATTTAGCCGGCTCTATGTACCGATAGTCTGAATTTGCGACAGCTTGACGCTGCCCATGCCACCTGCAAGGTTCAGCAGCATTTCGCCGCCGGTCTTGCTCAACGTCACGCTGGTCACCGTTGCCGGCAACGAAGTCGCCATGGCCACCGACTCACCCTTGTCGTTCTTGGTCGTCGCCGCGAAGGTGTAGGTGCCGGCCGGGGCGACCTCACCGTTCTCGTTCTTGCCATCCCAGATAAAGTCTGACGAACCCGCGCTTTGGGCACCCATATCGATAGTGCGCACCACGTTGCCGTCTTTATCGGAGATCTTGATCGAGACGTTGCCCGTCGCCGCAGTCACCGCCACCGAACCGGTCATGCTCTTGCTCGTGTCCACCAAGGCCTTGTTGGTCTGGGTAATGATCGAGCGCCCCACCAGCGACGAAGCCTGCAGCGCCTGCGAGGAGCTGAAGTTACTGGAGATCGCATTGACCGAGTCGTTCAGGGTGTTGATGCCTTCCAGGCTGCTGAATTGCGCCAGCTGGGCCACGAACGCACCGTTGTCCTGAGGCGACAGCGGGTTCTGGTTTTTCAGTTGGGTCACCAGCAGTTGCAGGAACGCATCCTTGCCCAGGGACTGGCTGCCCGTCGCCGTCTTGGTAGCGTCGGCGACGGTGGTGTTGTCGGTGGCGGTCTTGACCTTGGAGTTGAAAAGGTCCTGGACTGCCGTGTTGGTCGTGGTATCAACGATGGCCATTATTTGGCGCCCCTTATCACTGACCCAAGGTCAGGACCTTCTGCATCATGGTTTTGGCGGTGTTCATCATTTCCGCGTTGGTCTGGAACGAGCGGCTGGCGGATATCATGTCTGCCATTTCCTCGACCACGTTGACGTTGGGGTAATAGACATAACCCTTTTCGTTCGCGGCAGGATGGTTCGGCTCGTAACGGGCCTCGAGGTTGCTCTGGTCTTCGACCACACCGAGGACCTGCACGCCCTGGCCGGCGGCGTCCTGGTTCTGGAACAGCGAATCGCTGCCACCGCTCTGGCCGCCCTGGAACATGGTGGCGAACACCGGGTGACGGGCGCGGTAGGTCTGGTCGATGCTCGAAGACACGGTCTCGGCGTTGGCGATGTTACTGGCGACGGTGTTCAAGCGCGTGGTCTGCGCGCTCATGCCACTGCCGGCAATATTGAAAACACTGGACAGGGACATGGCTTACTCTCCACGCAGGGCTGACATCAGCCCTTTGAATTTACTGTTGAGCAGGGTAAAGCTGGCCTGAAAGTTCACCGAGTTCTCGGCATAGGCCGATTGCTCCAGCTGGGCGTCGACGGTGTTCTGGTCGATCGACGGCTGCATCGGCGTGCGATACAGCAGCGACTCGTCACCACTGCTCAGGCCTTGCGCTTCGATATGACGGCTGTTGGTCATGTTCAAGGCGAAGGTGCCGTTCTTGGTCTTGTCCTGCTGTGCGGCGAGCACGGCGGAAAAATCCAGGTCCCGAGCCTTGTAGTTCGGGGTGTCGGCGTTGGCAATGTTGTTGGCCAGGACTTCGGCACGCTGGGCGCGGAAGCCCAGGGCTTGTTCGTGGATACCGAGCGCTTTATCGAAGCTGATGCTCATGGCGGAAACCTTTAGGCTGACCTGCTGTTAACAGGGTTATAGCAAGGCGCATGCCAATATCTGATACCCCCGTAAATCAAGGGGTTGCGAGGAGCTTGCCGGCGGCAATGCCAGAAAAGCGGCAACGGGTTTCCGCGTGGCGCCAGTAAAGCGGCAATGGGGAGTTGCCGCTTTCTTTAACTTTGCCGCAGAAACAAATATGGGAGGGGGCAAGCCCCCTCCCATATTATTATGTGGCCTGATTATTTAGCCTGGTAGATGATCCCAGGGCTGCATTGCACCATCTGGAAGTGATCCGGCAAACCATTGAGCGCCTCGGATGCACCGAGAAACAGGTAGCCGCCACGCTTGAGGGTGCCGTGGATGCGCAACAGGATGTCTTTCTTCACCTCGGCCGAGAAGTAGATCAGCACGTTGCGGCAGAACACCATGTCGAACTTGCCCAGGCTGGCGTAGCTGTCGAGCAGGTTGAACGAGCGAAACTCAACACGGTTCTTGATCGGCGCCTTGACCGCCCAACGCCCTGCCCCTTTCGGGTCGAAGTAACGTTGCAGGCGTTCCTGGGACAAGCCACGGCCCAGGGCCAGACTGTCGTACTCGCCGGTCTTGCAATTGGTGAGCATGGTGCCGGACAGGTCGGTGGCGACGATCTGCGCCCCAGCTTTAAGCTGGCCCATGTTGGTCCGCTCGAACTCATCGATGGACATCGAAATCGAGTACGGTTCCTGACCCGAAGAGCAGGCGGCCGACCAGATACGCAGGCGCTGGCCCGGGCTGGCCTTGATGGCCTCCGGCAGCACTTTGCTCTTGAGCACTTCAAAGGGGTAGGTATCGCGAAACCATAGGGTTTCGTTGGTGGTCATGGCATCGACCACCATCTCTTTGAGGCCACTGCGCGGCTGGCCCTGGATCCGTTGAACCAACTCGCCCAGGGACTTGATGCCCTGCTGCTCCATCAGTTTGTTAAGACGGCTGGATACCAGGTATTGCTTGTTTTCACCGAGCAATATGCCACAGGCTTTTTCCAGGAAGACCCGGAACTGTTCAAAATCCAAATTACCCGTAGACACTGATACCGCCTCTAAAATCGTATGACCGCCAGGGGAAAACCCTAGCCGTGATCTGCTGCCTTGATCCGGTCGACTACCCGGGATGCCAGGTCATCAGGGCGGAATTTGGCCAGGAAGTCATCGGCACCGACTTTCTTGACCATCGCCTGATTGAATACGCCCGACAACGAAGTATGCAGGATGATATGCAGTTTTTGCATGCGTGGATCGCTGCGTATCTCAGCAGTGAGGGTATAGCCGTCCATTTCCGGCATCTCGATGTCAGAGATCATCATCAAGAATTCTTCTTCCGGCTTCTTGCCTTCATCCACCAGCTTACGCAGGTAATCCAACGCCTGGCGCCCGTCATTGAGGGCGACAACGTCCACGCCGACGGTTTGCAGGCAGCGAGTCACCTGTTTGCGCGCCACCGAGGAGTCATCCACCGTCAGCACACGCAGCGAGACCGCCTTGTGGGCCGTTTCGGCGTCGACCACACCCACGGAAATCGACTCCGAGGTGGGCGCCACTTCGGCGAGGATCTTCTCCACGTCGATGATCTCCACCAACTGGTTATCGACCCGCGTCACCGCCGTGAGGTAGTGATCGCGACCAGTGCCCTTGGGCGGCGGATGGATCTCTTCCCAGTTCATGTTGACGATGCGTTCCACCGAGCGCACCAGGAAACCCTGGGTCTTGGTGTTGTACTCGGTAATGATCACGAACGGGTTCTCGCGATCCTGCAGGCCAGCCGAACCGGTGGCCAGGGCCAGGTCAAGAATCGGGATAGTCGCACCACGAATATTCGCCACACCGCACACCACCGGACTGGACTTGGGCATGATCGTCAGCTTGGGACATTGCAGCACTTCCCGCACCTTGAATACGTTGATGCCATACAGCTGCTTGCCATCCAGGCGAAACAGCAGCAACTCCAGGCGATTCTGCCCTACCAGCTGTGTGCGCTGGTTTACTGAATCCATTACTCCTGCCATGCCATGACTCCTACGCTAAAACCTTTGGCTATACCTACAAGGGCGGCGCGCCCCCAACACTAAAACGGCACGAGCTTTGCTATTTGTTGAATTATGGACATTAAAACGACAGTTTCCCGACGCCTTCACCTGACACGGTTTTGCAGATTGCTCTGCGTACCGCTGGCGCTGCTTGCCTTCAGCCTGGGCACCACGGCCCGTGCAGAGAACGTCACCTTGCCTGATCTACTTATCGGCGTCACTCAAGGCTTTCTTGAGTTCACTGTAGAAGATTATCTGGCAACCACACAGACGCCGGGGCGTTATGAAATCCAGGTCAACCAGTTGGACCCGCGTCTGCGTATGCCGATGTGCGACAAGGAATTGACAGCGACCCTGGAAAGTCCCGCCCAACCCATCGGGCGCGTAACGGTAAAGGTACGCTGCGAAGGCGCCTCGCCCTGGACCGTGTTCGTACCGGCCCAAGTCAAATTGTTCCGTGATGTGGTGGTGGTTGCCCGCCCGCTGAAGCGCACGGGCATCATCGATTTCGAGGACGTCGTACTGCGTGAGCGCGACATCAGCCAGATCAGCCAGGGCTACCTGACATCCCTGGACCAGGCCATCGGGCAAAGATTGACCCGACCAGTGGTCACCGATCAAGTGATTACCCTGGTGCACCTGGAACAGGCCGAGGTCATCCGCAAGGGCGATCAGGTGGTGATTTCCGCGAGCAGCGGCGGCTTGAATGTGAAAATGCCGGGCGAAGCACTGTCCAACGGCGGCATGAGCGAACAGATTCGCGTCAAGAACCTCAACTCCAACCGCGTGATCAAGGCGCGGGTGACAGCCCCAGGGCAAGTCGAGGTCGCTTTATAGATTACTGGTACAGGACGCTGGGTTTTCCTACACTGTGCACGAGAGGCCCCGTGCGGAGATTTATTGTCATTCGCGCCTAAAGTTTGTCCGGGTATGGCCGAAAACATGGCAAGCGTCCAAATACCCAGAGGTTTTTTATCATGGTCATCGATTTCAGCCGTTTGAATAACACCCCGACGACGTCAGGCACTACGCGCACCACCAGTCCCAAGGACAACGTAGAAGCCAAGGCCCCGGCGCTGCCCGCCAAGGCAGAACAGGCCAGTGCCAGCCAGAGCGGGGAATCCGTACACCTGAGCAATGAGGCTCAACAGTTGCAGAAGGTCACTGACTCGCTGCGCGATCAACCGGTCGTCAATAAAGCCCGCGTGGCCGAATTGAAACAGGCGATCGCCGATGGCAGCTATAAAGTCGACAGCAACCGTGTAGCCAGCAAGCTGCTTAACTTCGAAGCCGAGCGCTAGGCAAAGGCCTGCGCAGGGCTTTTGGACGCTTAAAACCCAAGGCCAGCCATGCATCACGACGAACATTTGCTTCAACTGATCATTGATGATCTAGCGCCGACGCAACAATTGCTCGAGCTGCTCAAAGAAGAATCACTGGCCCTCTATGGCCGGGACATGCCGCTGCTGGAAGAAATTCTGGCACTCAAGCAGTCGTTGATCGTCCTGCTGGAACAGCACGGCAAAAAACGCAGCCAGATCCTCATCAGCCTCGGCCTGCCGGCAGACCACGACGGCCTGGCGCAGTTGGCCAGCCACTCCTCGGTCGGCGATCAACTGCTGGCCCAGAGCAAAGAACTCAACCAATTGCTCGCCCAGTGCCAGGAAGCCAACCTGCTTAACGGTCAGTCGATCCAGCTTCAGCAAGCCACGACCGCCAACCAGTTGCGTATACTCCACGGCGGAGAGCCTCCGGCACTCTATAACGCCCAGGGCTCCACCTCGCGCCTGGTCAAGCCAAGCACCCGCAGCCAAGCCTGACACCGGTTTACAGCGCGCCCTATCCAAGGCGCGCCACATGCTGGCAAAATGCCGGTTCTTGCGTGTAGTCGTATTTTGTCTGGAGATGGAAGAACCGTGTTCAACGCCCTTAATGCGGAAGATGCCCCGCAGCCACCCAAGGTCCTCACCACGCCTCTGGAAATCGCCGGCACCTTGCGGATGCTGCAAGACAGCCATGATCCGCTGATCATCACTTTCCACGAACGCAGCCAGCGCTTCCAGAGCTACCTGGTGGACGTCAACCGCGACAGCAACATGCTGGCGCTGGACGAAATGATCCCCCGCGACGGCGAGCGCCACCTCGAAAACGGCGAACCCTTTCGCATCGAAGGTTTCCATGATGGCGTACGCGTCGCCTGGGAAAGCAAAGGCACCCTGACCATCAGCGAAAAAGGCGGCCACCGTATCTACACCGGCAGCCTGCCGGACGAGGTGGTCTACCATCAGCGCCGCAATGCCTTCCGCGCCGCGTTGAAGCTGGCGCAACTGGTGAATATCGAGCTGGGCGGCGAGAAACTTCAGCTGCCGGTCAACGGCAAACTGCTGGATATTTCCGCCACCGGCTGCAAATTGCGTTTTGAAGGGGATATTTCCGAGCGCCTGCAACTGGGCCAGGTCTACGACCGTTTTATCGCAGCCCTGCCGTTTGGCAGCATGACCACCGCCGTCGAACTGCGATACCTGCACTTCGAAGAAAGAATCAACACGACCTTTGCCGGCGTGCGCTTCCACAACATGAGTGGTTTGGTGCAACGCCAGGTCGAGCGCTTTGTGTACCAGCTGCAGCGTGAAGCACGACGGTTCGACAAAGACGACGATTTTTGATCCTTAACGATCGCAGAAAAAAACGGGCAGACCCTTTGGGATCTGCCCGTTTTTATTTTCAGGGGCGCGCCCTGCTCAATTCGTGAGGATGCTCGTCCGGCCCCAGGGGCTCAGGTGGCCCTTCGAAGACGGGCTCATCCACCGGCGGCTCCGGATCGACCTGCGGCTCGGGATCAGGGACAGTCTGCATCTGCTCCTGCACCACCTGCTCGTCGACCCGCGGGTCCAGCGCCGCCACCAGCGGTGAACTCGACATACTGTCGGGCATTGCCACGTGATGCAGGGGGGCATCTTCCACCTGGTGCAGATTGGTCACCGCCTTAGGCCGGATTCGCCACACCAGGATCAGCGCGCACAGACTGAAAAACGCATACAGCATCTGGCTGCCGAACAGCTTCATCACCACACCCGCCAGCAACGGCCCGACGCTGGCGCCGATACCGTAGGTCACCAGCAGCATGGCCGTCAGCGATACCCGGCGATCCCCTTCCACATGGTCGTTGGAAAACGCCACCGCCAAGGGATACAGGCAAAACTGCACGAGAGAACACAGGAAGCCCGCCACGAACAGCACCTCCAGCGGCACCTGGGTCATGATTGCCAACGGCAGTGCCGCCACCGCCAGGCACAAGGCAAAGCAGCGGATCAGCAGCGCGCGATCATAACGATCCGACAACCAGCCCAGGGGCCATTGCACCAGCAACCCGGCAAAAATGCAGCTACCCATGAACAGACCCACCTGTTCGGTGCTCAGCCCTTGCTGGGAGGCATACAGCGGCGCCAGGCCGTAGAACGAACCGACGATCAACCCCGCCCCCAACACCGTACTCAACGACTGCGGCACGCGCTTGATAAAGAAGCGCGGCTCCATCGGCGCAGGATGCAAGGCCGCCGGGTGAATGCGCCGGGTCATGGCCACCGGCACCAGGCACAGGGCGAAGCACAGCGCCACCAGCATCAGCAGCTCAAGGCCAAGCTGGGGATGCATCACCAGTATCAACTGGCCCAATACCAGACCCAGGTAGGAGGCGATCATATAACCGCTGAACACTACGCCACGCTGCTTGGCATCTGCCTGCTCATTGAGCCAGCTCTCGATGACCATGTACTGGCACATCATCCCCAGGCCCACGATTATCCGCAGCACAATCCAGGCCGGCAGCCAATCGACCAGGCCATGGCCCAGCACCGCCGCACCGACAATCCCGGCACAGGTGGCATAGGCGCGGATATGCCCGACCCGGGCAATCAGGCGATGCCCGATCTTGCCGCCCAGTACCAGGCCAAAGTAGTTGGCCGCCATCAGCGCACCCACCCAAAGGCTGTCGACATGGTCGGCCGCCAGGCGCAAGGCCAGGTAGGTACTGAGCAGGCCGGAGCCAATCAGCATCATCAAGGAGGCGAAATAAAGGGCTCGAAAAGATTTCCAGATCTGGCGCATCGGCGTTCCGAGCGGCTCCTTGCGGTGAGAGACAGGGCTATCGGCATGATAGTCCGGGGTGACCGGGTCCGGACAGGCAACATGCGCTGTTTCCGGGGATTATTTTGCTTAACAGCTCAGACGCTGTCGGATGGCGCGCAAGGTACATGGTTGCGACAAATACATCACGGCACCTGCTGTGAACCTTGATCGGCGGCAAGGTTCGACCTGCGTGCAAAAAGATCGAGCACGCACAAAAAAGCCCCGCCAGGAGGTTCTGTACGGGGCTTTCTCTATGGGCTACGAATCTGGTGTCCCAGGGCCGGTTCGAACGGCCAACCTTCCCCTTAGGAGGGGGATGCTCTATCCAATTGAGCTACTGGGACAAATGACAGCCATCAGGCCAAGGGCACTGCGACGGACGGCGTGCATGTTAACGGCCGAGGTGGGTTTTGTCATGTCGTCCGTGGGCTTTTTAAGTGTAGGCCGAGCCTTGCCCGGGCAATTGCGGTTTCGCCCCGCGAATACGGGCACCTGGCCTCATCGTGCAAAATGCAACCACCCAAAATGCCAGCATTGCAAATTGCAATCCTTCAGCCCGCCAAATCAAACTCAAGCCATTGATTTTATTGAATTAATACATTGGCACGACACCTGCAACAGTTCTCCTGCAAACCCCATTCAGCCAGTGCGTTAAACGGAGAACATGACCATGAACAGTGCCATTCTGTTAGCTCTCAACACCGTCGCCCTGGCTGCACTGGTGATGTTCCACTTTCAATCGACTGGCAGCAACGACCCCGCCCAGATCAGCCAGCAGGCAGTCCCCCACCACTTGCAACAACGTCCGCAACTGGCCGTGATGACACCGAATGCACAAGCGCCAGTACGCCTGACTCAAGGCACCCAGGCCACGCCGGCATCTGAACACTGGGTTTTTTAAGGACGCTGATCATGAGCAAATTTGCCTGGCTGTTCCTGAGCCTGACCATCGCCACTGGCCTTATGGGCCTGAGTGCAAGCTCCCAGGATGGGCAAACCAGCGCATTCGTCGCCGCCGGCGTTTTCGCAGGCCTGCTTCTGTTGACGCTCGTCGTGGGTCGCCGAATCAAATTTGACCCGGTTTTACGCTGACCCCTCCCTTCTCTGCACTGCCCTCCCCCTACCTTATGTCGCCTCGTCCTAGTAAATCGGCAAATTGCCACTAGTCTTAAAACTAAGGGCAAAAGGCCACTTTGCTATAGGATGTGCGACCTCAAACCCTGTGGTGGCCTGGACTTACGGGAAGTTCCCTCGTGGAATCACTCATGGAAAAGTTTTCCAACCAGTCCGCAAAAATGCAAATGAGTGCTGGCATAAAGCCTCTAGGCAGTTCAATATTTGTCACAGAATTGACGCCAAGGAACTGGCAAATCTGAGGCATGATGCGGCCTCTTTGCAATTCGGGTTGAACTTTGGTCGTGAGTCTTGTCTTAACACTCATCTTGCGGCCAATTCCAATAACCGCTCCCCTGAACTAACCGGTTAAATATATGCGCCCATTGAAACAGGCAATTTATTCCAGCCGTACGGCTGACAAGTTCGTCGTACGTCTGCCAGACGGAATGCGGGAACGCATTGCCGAGGTGGCTCGCAATCATCACCGCAGCATGAACTCCGAAATCATCGCGCGCCTGGAGCAGAGCCTTATTCAGGAAGGTGCGCTGGGTGACGAACTGAGCATGCGCCTGGACAGCCCCGAGCTGTCGCTGCACGAACGCGAACTGCTGCAGCGTTTTCGTCAGCTCTCCCACCGCCAGCAAAATGCCCTCGTCTCGCTTATCGCGCACGACGTAGAGGCGGCCGCAGAAGCCAATTGATCCGCCACTGAAAGCCGAAGCCAGCCCTGTGCTGGCTTTTTTTTTGCCCGGGATTCACAGGGCTCGACATTCTTATCACGTAGCAGAGGGCGCCCGGCCGAGACAGATCAGAGCAGGAAGATCGTCGCCAAACCGAGGAAGATGAAGAAGCCACCACTGTCGGTCATGGCCGTGATCATCACGCTGGCGCCCATGGCCGGGTCGCGCCCAAGGCGTGCCAGGGTCATGGGGATCAGCACCCCCATCAGGGCCGCCAGCAGCAGGTTGAGGGTCATGGCAGCGGTCATCACCACCCCCAGGGACCAACTGCCGTACAGCAAGTAGGCCACCACGCCAATCACCCCACCCCACACCAGGCCATTGATCAGGCCCACTGCCAACTCCTTGCGCAGCAGGCGCGAAGAGTTGGCGGTACTGACCTGGTCCAGCGCCATGGCGCGTACGATCATGGTGATGGTCTGGTTGCCCGAGTTACCACCAATGCCTGCCACAATCGGCATCAATGCCGCCAGGGCCACCAGCTTCTCGATGGAACCTTCGAACAGCCCGATCACACGGGAGGCGATAAACGCGGTAATCAGGTTAACGGCCAGCCAGGCCCAGCGGTTATGCAGGGAACGCCAGACTGACGCAAAAATATCTTCCTCTTCACGCAAACCCGCCATGTTGAGGACTTCGGTTTCACTCTCTTCACGAATCAAGTCGACGATTTCGTCGATGGTCAGACGGCCGATCAGCTTGCCGTTCTTGTCGACCACCGGGGCAGAGATCAAGTCGTAACGCTCAAAGGCCTGCGCTGCGTCGTAGGCATCCTCATCAGGGTGAAAGCTCACGGTATCGCTGGCCATCAGGTCAGCAACCTTTTTCTCCGGATCGTTGACCAACAGGCGCTTGATCGGCAGCACGCCCTTGAGAATGCCTTCATAGTCGACCACGAACAGTTTGTCGGTATGACTCGGCAGCTCTTTCAGCCGGCGCAGGTAACGCAAGACCACTTCCAGGCTGACGTCTTCGCGGATGGTGACCATCTCGAAGTCCATCAGTGCGCCGACCTGATCCTCGTCATAGGACAACGCGGAGCGCACGCGCTCACGCTGCTGGCCGTCAAGAGCCTCCATCAACTCATGGACAACATCACGCGGCAACTCTGGAGCCAGGTCGGCCAGTTCGTCAGCGTCCATCTCCCTGGCGGCCGCCAGGAGCTCGTGATCGTCCATGTCGGCGATCAGGGTTTCACGGACCGAGTCGGATACTTCGAGCAGGATGTCGCCGTCGCGGTCGGCCTTGACCAACTGCCAGAGGGTCAGTCGATCATCCAGGGGCAAGGCTTCGAGAATGTAGGCAACGTCGGCGGAGTGCAGGTCATCGAGCTTGCGTTGCAACTCGACGAGGTTCTGGCGGTGGACCAGGTTTTCGACAAGGTCGTTATTCGGACCATCCTGGCGGTGCGTGAAATCTTCGACCACGCGCTGGCGCTGCAGCAGCTCGATGACTTGAGCCAGGCGATCCTGCAGGCTTTCTTGTGTTTTCTTTACTTCTACTTCGGTCATAGGCGAACTCCACTCCCAGCAGCGGGGCACGCCGGAAGGATCAATCAGTCAATTCATGATTGGTAAAACGGGGTACTGAGTAACTACTGGGTAAGTCCATGGAGGTATTCCATAAGCCCCGGCGGGGCTGACGGGCGCAATGATACACCGTGCGTCCGGTTTTAACGTCAAAAAACTGGAAAGAACAAGCGCTTGCGAGCCAAAGTTGAGTATTGGCCACACCTATTCAACTGCGACGCCATCACCGGAATGGAAAACACATAAGGAAGGAGAAAAAGATAAGGATCCACACAAACCCCAGACGGCAAAAAGCCCGCACTAGGCGGGCTTTTTGTTTGTATGGTGCACTCGACAGGATTCGAACCTGTGACCGCTCGGTTCGTAGCCGAGTACTCTATCCAGCTGAGCTACGAGTGCATATTGTGTTTTTAGACCAGATCACAACTGGTTGAAGCCGAGCTACCTGCATTACTGCAACTAACTCTTAAATGGTGCACTCGACAGGATTCGAACCTGTGACCGCTCGGTTCGTAGCCGAGTACTCTATCCAGCTGAGCTACGAGTGCATTTGTTGCCGCGCATTATAGGCCGTTCAATCTCTATGTAAAGCTATTTTTTCGTTTAATTTCAACAACTTAACGAAAAAACCAGATTGCAACGTACTAAGCAAATAATGGCGGAGAACGGGGGATTCGAACCCCCGACACCCTTTTGAGGTGTACTCCCTTAGCAGGGGAGCGCCTTCGGCCACTCGGCCAGCTCTCCGCAACACGGGGCGTATATTAACCACGTTCATCCCCGTTTGCAAACATAAAAAACGATAAAAATTAAAGGCTTGGTTCTTCGTCCTTCTCTTTCTTGATCCGCAAGAAGATTTCCTCGCGATGAACCGCCACCTCTTTCGGAGCGTTAACCCCGATACGCACTTGATTGCCTTTGACGCCGAGCACGGTCACGGTGATTTCGCCATCACCGATAATCAGGCTTTCTGCGCACCGACGAGTCAGAATCAGCATACCTTTCTCCTCACGCATTTCATTTCAGGAACAACAGTCTGCAAAAAAAAGGCGTTCGACCTACGACTCGATAGCCATAGCCCTAACGGCCTAAGTATTGTCGAGCGCACGCAAAAGACCATGCGCCCTACAAAAAAATGAAAGGCGCGGTAAACCGCGCCTTCCTGGCATTGCATCACTCGCCCTGTCGGGCCGGAGCATCCAGCTCAAAAGCGGTATGCAGCGCGCGTACAGCCAGCTCCAGGTACTTCTCTTCAATCACCACCGAGACTTTGATTTCCGAGGTAGAGATCATCTGGATATTGATGCTTTCCTTGGCCAAAGCCCCGAACATGCGGCTGGCAACGCCGGCATGGGAACGCATGCCCACACCTACGATCGAGACCTTGGCAATCTTGGTATCGCCGACCACTTCACGGGCGCCAATTTCGCTCGCGGTGTTCTCCAGGATTTTCAACGCCGCATCGTACTCGTTGCGGTGCACGGTGAAAGTGAAATCGGTGGTGTTATCGTGCGAGACGTTCTGCACGATCATGTCGACTTCAACATTCGCATCGCTGATAGGGCCCAGAATCTTGAAGGCCACGCCCGGGGTGTCTGGCACGCCACGGATCGTCAGCTTGGCTTCATCGCGGTTGAAAGCGATGCCGGAAATGATCGGCTGTTCCATGGATTCCTCTTCATCAATAGTAATGAGGGTGCCCGGACCCTCCTTGAAGCTGTGCAATACGCGCAGCGGAACGTTGTACTTGCCGGCGAACTCCACCGCGCGGATCTGCAACACCTTGGAACCGAGGCTGGCCATTTCCAGCATCTCTTCAAAGGTGATCTTGTCCAGGCGCTGGGCCACGGACACCACACGCGGGTCGGTGGTGTAGACGCCATCCACATCGGTGTAGATCTGGCACTCGTCAGCCTTGAGGGCCGCAGCCAGGGCCACACCGGTGGTGTCAGAACCGCCACGCCCGAGGGTGGTGATGTTGCCGTGCTCGTCCACACCCTGGAAGCCCGCTACAACTACCACGCGACCGGCTTTCAGATCAGTGCGAATTTTCTGGTCGTCAATCTGCAGGATCCGCGCCTTGGTGTGCGCGCTGTCGGTGAGGATGCGCACCTGGCTGCCAGTGTAGGACACGGCAGGCACGCCACGCTTGTTCAGGGCCATGGCCAGCAAGGCGATGGTCACCTGCTCGCCGGTGGACACGATCACATCCAGCTCACGCGGCAGCGGCTGTTGCTCGCCACTGATGGCCTTGGCCAGTTCGATCAGGCGATTGGTCTCGCCGCTCATGGCCGACAGCACCACGACCAGGTCGTCACCGGCATCGCGGAATTTCTTAACCTTGTCGGCCACCTGCTCGATTCTTTCGACAGAGCCGACCGAGGTGCCTCCAAATTTCTGTACGATCAAAGCCATTTCCAAGCCGCCTCAGCCCGTAAAGGGGCGCCTAATATCCAATCAACCAGCACAGAACAGCCCGTGACTAGACCACGGGCAGGTTAACAGTGCCTTAAATACCTGCCTCGACAAATGGCACGGTCAGGGCCAGGGCCGCGTCCAGGGCACTGGCGTCTACACCACCGCCTTGCGCCATGTCCGGACGACCGCCGCCCTTCCCGCCCACTGCCGCAGCGGCTTGCTTCATCAAATCACCGGCCTTGAGTTGGCCAGTCAGGTCCTTGGTTACACCGGCAACCAGCACGACCTTCTCCTCATGGACACTGCCGAGCAGGATCACTGCGCGGCCGAGCTTGTTCTTCAACTGATCGACCAGGGCCAACAGCGCCTTGCCGTCCTGACCGTCCAGGCGTGCAGCCAGGACTTTCACGTCCTTGACGTCAACGGCCGAAGCCGACAGATCGTCGCCCGCAGCGCTGGCCGCCTTGGCTTGCAACTGCTCCAGCTGTTTCTCCAGCGCACGGTTGCGCTCCAGAACGGCGGACAACTTGTCGATCAGGTTGTCGCGGCTGCCCTTGACCAGGCTGGCCGCTTCCTTGAGTTGTTCTTCAGCGGCATTCAGGTAGGCCAGGGCCGCAGCGCCGGTCACCGCCTCAATACGACGCACACCCGACGCCACGCCGCCTTCGCTGATGATTTTCAGCAGGGCGATATCGCCGGTACGGTTGGCGTGGATACCGCCACACAGCTCCACCGAGAAGTCGCCGCCCATGCTCAGCACGCGCACGTTGTCGCCGTATTTCTCGCCGAACAGCGCCATGGCGCCCTTGGCCTTGGCCGTCTCGATGTCGGTTTCTTCGGTTTCTACCGGGGAGTTCTTGCGAATCTCAGCGTTGACGATGTCTTCCAGGGCCTTGATCTGCTCAGGCTTGATCGCTTCGAAGTGACTGAAGTCGAAACGCAGGCGCTGGCTGTCGACCAACGACCCCTTCTGCTGGACGTGCTCGCCCAGCACCTGGCGCAGCGCGGCGTGCAGCAAGTGCGTGGCCGAGTGGTTCAGCGCGGTGGCATGGCGTACGTCGGCATCGACCTGGGTGTCCACCGGCGCACCGACGGTCAGGTTGCCCAGCACCAGCACGCCGTGATGCAGGAACGCACCGCCGGTCTTGGTGGTGTCGCGCACCTCGAAACGACCGGAGGTCGAACTCAGGAAACCACAGTCACCGACCTGGCCACCGGACTCGGCGTAGAACGGCGTCTGGTCCAGGACCACAACCGCTTCTTCGCCTTCGCTCAACACGTCGACCGACTTGCCGTCTTTATAAATGGCAACGATCCTGGCCGCGCCGACGGTCGCCTTGTAACCGGTGAACTCGGTGGGCACGTCAACCTTGACCAGGGTGTTGTAGTCCAGGCCAAAGGAACTGGCAGAACGGGCGCGCACGCGCTGGGCTTCCATCTCACGCTCAAACCCGGCTTCGTCGACGGTCAGCTCGCGCTCACGGGCGATGTCGGCGGTCAGGTCCATCGGGAAGCCATAGGTGTCGTACAGCTTGAACACCACGTCGCCTGGCACCACGGTGCCTTTGAGCTCGGCCAAGTCCTGTTCCAGAATCTTCAGGCCGTGCTCCAGGGTCTTGGAGAACTGTTCCTCTTCAGCCTTGAGCACACGCTCGATGTTGTCCTGCTGCTGCTTGAGTTCCGGGAAGGCATCGCCCATCTCGGCAACCAGTGCGGCGACGATCTTGTAGAAGAAGCTGCCGGTGGCGCCCAGCTTGTTACCGTGACGGCAGGCGCGACGGATGATGCGACGCAGCACGTAGCCACGGCCTTCATTGGACGGCAGTACACCGTCGGCGATCAGGAAACCGCAGGAACGGATGTGGTCCGACACCACCTTGAGGGACGACTGGCTTTCATTGGCACAACCAATGGCCGCGGCCGACGCGCTCAGCAGGTTGGTGAACAGGTCGATCTCGTAGTTGGAGTGAACGTGCTGCATCACCGCACTGATCCGCTCCAGGCCCATGCCGGTGTCCACCGACGGCGCCGGCAGCGGATGCAGCACGCCATCGGCGGTGCGGTTGAACTGCATGAACACGTTGTTCCAGATCTCGATGTAACGGTCGCCGTCTTCTTCCGGCGAGCCCGGTGGGCCACCCCAGATGTCGGCGCCGTGATCGTAGAAAATCTCGGTGCAGGGGCCGCATGGGCCGGTATCGCCCATGGTCCAGAAGTTGTCGGAAGCGTAAGGCGCGCCCTTGTTGTCGCCGATGCGAATCATGCGCTCGACGGGCACCCCGATTTCCTTGGTCCAGATGTCATACGCTTCGTCGTCCGTCGCGTAGACAGTCACCCAGAGTTTTTCCTTGGGCAGCTTCAACACGCCGGTCAGGAAGGTCCAGGCGAAGGTAATCGCGTCTTTCTTGAAATAGTCACCAAAGCTGAAGTTACCCAGCATTTCGAAGAACGTGTGGTGGCGGGCGGTGTAGCCGACGTTTTCCAGGTCACTGTTCTTGCCGCCGGCACGCACGCACTTCTGGCTGCTGGTGGCGCGGGTGTAGGCGCGTTTTTCCTGGCCCAGGAAGCAGTCCTTGAACTGGTTCATCCCCGCGTTAGTGAACAGCAGGGTTGGGTCATTGCCTGGGATCAAGGAGCTGGAGGAGACACGGGTGTGACCTTGCTCTTCGAAGAAGCGAAGGAAGGCTTCACGGATTTCTGCGCTTTTCATAGGTTCTTCCACGGAGGCTGCGGCCAAAGGCCAGTGCGCAACATCATCAGACGGAGCGACGGCAAAAGGCCGCATTATATCGGCCCTTTGCCGGTGGTACAGCGTGTTTATGCGATAGAGAGGTTCAATTAGACGGTCTGCACACTCATTTGCGCGAAAAATCGACGAATGCCTTGAGCACTTGCTCGATCTGCGCCCGGCTCACATCCAGATGCGTCACCATGCGCAGGCGCGGCGCAGCACTCAACTTGATCCCACGCTCGGCGGCAAACGCCTTCAAGGCCTGGGCCTGGTCGCCGATCTGCACGTAGACCATGTTGGTCTGCACCGGCTCCACCGCGTAACCGGCGTTGCGCAGCTCATCGCCCAGCCATTGCGCATTGGCGTGGTCGTCGGCCAGGCGCTGCACCTGGTGATCCAGGGCATACAGCCCTGCTGCCGCCAGGGAACCGGCCTGGCGCATGCCACCGCCGACCATCTTGCGCAAACGGCGTGCCTTGGCGATCAACGCCGTGGAGCCGCACAGCACCGAGCCGATCGGCGCACCGAGGCCCTTGGACAGGCACACCGACACCGAGTCGAAATGCTGGGCGATCTCCCGTGCATCGACCCCAAGCTTGACCGCCGCGTTGTAGAGTCGCGCGCCATCCAGGTGCAGGGCCAGGCCATGTTCGCGGGTAAACGCCCGCGCCTTCGCCAGGTAGTCCAGCGGCAGCACCTTGCCCTGCATGGTGTTTTCCAGGGCCAGCAGGCGGGTGCGGGCGAAGTGGAAGTCGTCGGGCTTGATGGCCTCGAGCACCTGACTCAGGTCGAGGGAGCCATCCGCCTGCACGTCCAGCGGCTGCGGCTGGATCGAACCCAGCACGGCCGCGCCGCCGCCCTCGTATTTGTAGGTGTGGGCCTGCTGGCCGACGATGTACTCCTCGCCACGCTCACAGTGGGCCATCAGCGCCAGCAGGTTGCTCATGGTGCCGGTGGGCACGAACAGCGCGGCCGCAAAGCCCAGGCGCTTGGCCAGCTCGGCCTCCAGGCGGTTGACGCTGGGGTCTTCGCCGTAGACGTCATCGCCGCTGGCGGCATTGGCCATGGCGTCGAGCATGCCGGCGGTGGGTTGGGTCACGGTGTCGCTGCGCAGGTCGATCACAGACATGAAACAAGCCTCGAAGGGGTTCATTAAGATTCTTATGAGGATGATTACTGCGGGCAAAGCCGCGGAATATCAAGCCCCACGCGTTCTCAATCGAATACCAACCAAACAAACCGATATAGCTTATCGATACGACGCTCGTGCAGTTTATGAAAAACCATGTTAAAAACTCTCCGCCACCAGGGTTCTGGTGGCAACGTTCTCAGGGCGGGGTGCAATTCCCCACCGGCGGTAATTGCACGCAAGGTGCATAGCCCGCGAGCGCTTGGCGCCTCGAACTGCTCACGCAGGACGGCGACAAGGTCAGCAGACCCGGTGTGATCCCGGGGCCGACGGTCATAGTCCGGATGAAGAGAGAACGGGATTGGCACCTAAGGGCCGCACGCTGAGCGCATGCCTGCATGACTCGGCGGTTCGTACCCTTAAATCCCATTCGATTCATAACGCCCTGTTTTTTTCTTAAACAGGAGTCAGAACATGCAACCCACCGCAATCGACAGCAAAAGCAAAAATCATCACGGCGAGCGCGTCGCGTTTATCCAGGCCTGCTGGCACAAGGATATTGTCGACCAATCCCGCAAAGGCTTCCTCGCCGAAATGATCGCCCAGGGCTACCAGGAATCGGACATCGATTTCTTCGAAGTCGGCGGCGCCTTTGAAATGCCCCTGCACGCCAAGCTGCTGGCCAAGACCGGTCGTTACGCCGGTATCGTGGCCGCCGCGCTGGTGGTGGACGGCGGGATCTACCGTCACGAGTTCGTGGCCCAGTCGGTGGTCAGCGGCCTGATGCAGGTGCAGCTGGAAACCGAAGTGCCGGTGTTCTCGGTGTCCCTGACGCCGCATCACTTCCATGCCGGCAGCGAACACACCGCGTTCTTCCATGAGCACTTCGTGCACAAGGGCCAGGAAGCTGCACGTACATGCGCCGACACCCTGCACAAGGTGCGGGCGATCCGTCGCAGCGAGCCACGGGCGGTAGCGGTCTAAGCAACACTGCAAAACAAGATGAGGGAGGGGGCTACACCCCTCCCACATTTGGACCAGGTTAAGGCTCAGATCTACGCCAGCCCGGCCTCTGTGGTTGGCACAATCAATATCCCCGCCCGCAAGCCATTCTTCACCTTCGGGTTGGGGAAGATGATGCGCGCCCCCTCCTCCTCGATCACCCAACGGGTCTTGGCCACGTCTTCGGCCAGCAGATAACCCTTTTCCAATTCCGAAAAGTTTTCCACGTCCGCCGGCAAGTGCAGCAGGAATGCATCGCTGTGCTTGATGACTTCCCGCGACACGGCGAACAATTTCAACCCGTCCAGGCTGTCAGTCTCAGGCTCGGTGCCTTCGATGATCTGCTTGAGGCGCAGCTCCAGGCGGGAGACATTCACGCCCTGGTTGTGCCCGAACGGCCGTGCCTTGCCCAGTTCCAGGGTGAAAGCCTCGGCCTCCAGCTGCTCATAGGTAAACGCGGTAAAGGTGATCGAGCTCTTGTTCTGCAGCAGCACCGCTTCCATGCCAGCGGCGTTCAGGCGCGCCAGTTCGTGACGTGAATGCTGGCGCCCCTCCTTCCAGGGGTACAGCGCAAACTGCTCGATCTTCGAGCCGCGGATGGCGGTGTGCAGGTCGTAATGCAGGCGCGAACGGCCAGGCAAGCTGAAGAAGCTGCGGGCCAGTTGTTCAAGCTCGGCGGCGCGCATGGCTTCAGGGCCGATGTTTTTTTCATGCCGGCCGTTGAACAGCCGGTTGACGTCCAGTTCAAGGTAACGCTCGCCGCGGCGCATGGCCTCAGGGTTGCCGAACAGGAACAGAATACGGGTGCGGGGCTTGATCTCCCCACGGGCGATGCCATGCAACAGGCGGTCGAGCAATTCGATCGGCGCGGTTTCGTTGCCATGGATGCCGGACGACAGCAGCAGGTCGCTGCCATTGTCCGTTGCCTGCGGCGGGCGCACTTCGAGTGCGCCCTCGCTGAGCCAGCGCATCTGCACGCCGTCGACAGTCAGTTGAATTTTTTGCGCCGGTTCGCGACCGGCGAGGGTCAGTTCAAGCAGTTTGCCGAGGGCGAGCATACGCAGCTTCCTTAGTGGTTGCAGCCTGGGCCATGGACGTGATCGTCGTCATCACCTTCAACGTCGGCCGGTTCCATTTCCAGTTGCAGGCTCATCAGGTTGGTGGCCAGGGGGCGCATCAACAGGTTGGCGTATTCGGCGTCGCCTTCTTCCACGTCCACGCCGATCAGCAGTTGGCCACGGCCGTCGTGCTGGATCCAGATTTCCTTGCCCTGCCAGACCACGGCGACGCGGGTGCAGGAGGTTTCCAGCTGG
The DNA here is from genome assembly GCF_005233485.1 of Pseudomonas sp. CFBP13509. Classification (NCBI taxonomy): domain Bacteria; kingdom Pseudomonadati; phylum Pseudomonadota; class Gammaproteobacteria; order Pseudomonadales; family Pseudomonadaceae; genus Pseudomonas; species Pseudomonas sp. CFBP13509. The sequence continues at coordinate 22,183 of NZ_QGAA01000024.1, read as the reverse complement.
GTACCGTCGGTGTCTTCAAGGATCAGTTGCAGGGTGTCGGTGCTCATAAATAATTCTCAGCCATAGGGTGTAAAAAGAGGTGGCGTTAATTGATCTGGAAAGGATAAACCGAGCCCAGTTTAAGGATTTGCGTCAGTTCATCCAGTGCCGTCCGGCACTCAAGCAGCAATTGCGGGTCAGCCAGGTCGGTTTCGCGCAGGCTGTCGCGGTAGTGCTTGTCGACCCATTGGGTCAGTGTGTCGTACAACGGCGCGGTCATGATAACCCCTGGGTTCACCGCTGCCAGCTCGGTTTCGTTCAGGGCCACGCGCAGGCGCAGGCACGCCGGGCCTCCGCCGTTCTGCATGCTTTGCTTGAGGTCGAAGACTTTGACTTCGCGGATCAGCCCAGCGGACGCCGTCAGGCCTTGCAGGTACTGCCAGACGCGCTCGTTGGCGCGGCACTCCTCCGGCACGATCAGCAACATCGAACCGTCGGCGCGGGTCAGCAACTGGCTGTTGAACAGGTAGGAACGCACCGCGTCCTCGACGCTGACCTGGGCACGCGGCACACACACCGCCTGGAAGTTGCCGCCCAGCTTGCCCAACTTGCCCTGCAACTCGGCCAGCATCTGTTCGGTATTGAGGAATGCGTCCTCGTGATAGAACAGCACCTCGCCGTTGCCCACCGCGATCACGTCGTTGTGGAACACGCCGGCATCGATCACCGCCGGGTTCTGCTGGGCGTAGACCACGCCTTCATCCTTCAGGCCATGCAGGCGGGCGACGGCCTGGGAGGCTTCGAGGGTCTGGCGCGCCGGGTACTTCTGCGGGGCCGGGTAACGGGGGTCGAACGCGCTGCGCCCGAACACGAAAAACTCCACGCCCGCGTCGCCGTACTCACGGCAGAAACGCGTGTGGTTGGCCGCACCTTCGTCGCCGAACTGCGCCACCGCCGGTAACGCGGCGTGGTGGGCAAAGTGCTTCTGGTCGGCAAACATCGCCCCCAGCACTCGGCTGGTGGTGGGGTGTTCGATGCTGCGGTGGTATTTGCAATTGAGGTTGGCGGCGGTGAAATGCACGCGGCCATCTGCCGTGTCGGCGCTCGGGCTGACGGTGGCGGCGTTGGCCACCCACATGCTCGATGCCGAGCAACTGGCGACCAACAACGGCATGGCCTGCTTGGCCGCCTGCTGGATGACCTGGGCGTCGGTGCCGCTGAAACCGAGGTTGCGCAACGCCGCTACGTCCGGACGCTCCTGGGGCGCGAGCACGCCTTGCACAAAGCCCATGTCCATCAGGGCTTTCATTTTCTGCAGGCCCTGCAACGCCGCTTCCCTGGGGTTGGAATGCTGCTGGCTGTTGCTCTGGGACGCGACGTTGCCGAAGGACAAACCGCCGTAGTTATGGGTCGGCCCCACTAGACCGTCAAAATTGACTTCATAGGATTTCATCGGCGAGGCTCCACGAACATCTGTTTTTATAGGCTTCAAAAATCTTCAACACACCACAAATCCAGTGTGGGAGGGGGCTTGCTCCCGATAGCAGTCTGTCAGTTGATCAATCAGGTGACTGACACATCGCCATCGGGAGCAAGCCCCCTCCCACATTTAGATCAGCGTAATGCCGGGGGTTAGCGTGGCCGGTACCACCAGGCTTGGCGTTTCAAGCGACGCCACCGGGTACGCACAATAATCCGCCGCGTAATACGCACTGGCGCGATGGTTGCCCGAGGCCCCTACCCCACCAAATGGCGCGGTGCTGGCGGCGCCGGTCAGCTGTTTGTTCCAGTTGACGATGCCAGCACGGCTTTCCAGCCAGAATTGCTGGTAACGCGCCTCGGAATCGGACAACAGGCCCGCGGCCAGGCCGTACTGGGTGTTGTTGGCTTCGGCAATCGCCGCCGCGAAATCGGCGTAGCGGATCACCTGCAACAACGGGCCGAACAGCTCTTCGTCTTCGCGCTCGGTCACGCCGGTTACGTCGATGATGCCTGGGGTCAGCAAGGCGGCCTGGTCCTGGGGCTGGGTCATCTCCAACAGTGCCACGGCGCCATTGGCCAACATCAGTTCCTGGGCCTCCATCAGGGCTTTTGCCGCTGCCAGGGAAATCACCGAGCCCATGAACGGCGGCGGTTGCTGGTCGAACGCGCCGACTTCAATAGTCGCACTCACCGCCACCAGCCGCGCCAGCAGCGCATCGCCCCAGGCGCCTTCCGGCACCAGCAGGCGACGGGCACAGGTGCAACGCTGGCCGGCGGAGATAAACGCCGATTGGATGATGGTGTAGACCGCCGCATCCACGTCGGCCACTTCATCCACCACCAGCGGGTTGTTGCCGCCCATTTCCAGGGCCAGGATCTTGTCCGGGCGCCCGGAGAACTGCTGGTGCAGATGATTGCCGGTACGGCTGGAACCGGTGAAGAACAACCCATCGATACCGGGGTTGGCGGCCAACGCAATGCCGGTCTCGCGCGCACCTTGCAGCAGGTTCAACACGCCCGCCGGCAAACCGGCGTCGATCCAGCACTGCACGGTCAGCTCGGCGACTTTCGGGGTCAGCTCGCTGGGCTTGAACAGTACGGTGTTACCCGCCAGCAACGCCGGGACGATATGCCCGTTGGGCAGGTGACCGGGGAAGTTGTAAGGACCAAACACCGCCACCACGCCGTGGGGCTTGTGGCGCAATACGGCGGTGGCGTCGCCCAGGGGGCCGCTCTTCTCGCCGGTACGCTCGCGGTAGCTTTGCACCGAGATCGCGATCTTGTTGGCCATGCTGGTGACTTCGGTGGCCGACTCCCACAGCGGCTTGCCGGTCTCCTCGCCGATGCAGCGGGCGATTTCATCGGCGCGGCTTTTCAGGCTCGCGGCGAAGGCTTCCAGCACGCTGATGCGCTCTTCCAGCGGGCGCCGGGCCCAGGCCGGGAACGCCTGGCGCGCGGCCTGCACGGCCGACTCGACCTGCTCGACCGTGGCGCCATTACCGACCCACAGCACCTGCTGGGTCACCGGGTTACGCGATTCAAACAGTTCACCCTGGCCAGCCAGCCAGCTACCTGCGATATACAACGAATTCATTATTTCGACTCCCGAGCAGCAGACAACGGTACGGCACGCACTTGATCACCCACCACCAGTTGCAGGCGCTTGGCGGTTTGCGGATCGACCACCAGCGTGCCTGCCGCCAGGCGCGCCGGTGCGGCGGTGATGCGGCAATCTTCGCGTTTGCGGTTATGGATCAGGAACGGCGTGGCGTCGTCCCCCGGTGTGCCGATGGCCAACACCAATGATTGGCTGTCGCGCACCGCACGGATCTTGGCGGTCTCGCACTCCACCGCCGGGCCGGCGTCGAAAATATCGACGTAGCCCTGGTAGCTGAAGCCTTCGCTCTTGAGCATGCTCAACGCCGGCTCGGTGTCCGGGTGGACCTTGCCGATCACGTTGCGCGCGTCCTCGGAAAGGAAGCAGCTGTACAACGGAAACTTGGGCATCAGCTCAGCGATAAACGCCTTGTTGCCCACGCCGGTCAGGTAGTCGGCCTGGCTGAATTCCATCTTGAAGAAGTGCCGGCCCAGGCTTTCCCAGAACGGCGAACGGCCGGCGTCGTTGGACACGCCACGCATCTCGGCGATGATCTTGTTGCCAAACAGCTGTGGGAACTCGGCGATAAACAGCAGGCGCGCCTTGGCCAGCATGCGGCCGTTGAGGCCGTTGCGGTAATCGGCATGCAGGAACAACGAGCACAGCTCGGAATTGCCGGTGAGGTCGTTGGCCAGGAACAGCGTCGGAATTTCACGGTAGATATTCAGTTCCTGGGAGGCGCTGACCGTCAGGCCGACCCGGAAGTTGTACCACGGCTCGCGCAGGCCGACGGCACCGGCGATGGCGGAAATCCCCACCACGCGGCCTTCGTCGTTTTCCAGCACGAACAGGTAGTCGGCATCACCGCGCCCGGCGTCGCCACGAAAGGTTTTTTCCGCCCAGCCAACCCGGTGGGTCAGGCGCTCTTCGTTGGCCGGCAAGGTGGTGAGGCCGGTGCCGGTGCTGCGCGCCAGATCAATCAGGGCCGGTAAATCGCTGCTGCGTACGGGACGAACGATCATGCTATCTCCTCAGACGGGCCGCTGCTGCCAGCCACCCGCGACACTCTGTTTATACCGCTACCAGGCGCACACTCGCACCTTCACCAACACCCAGGGCTTCGGCGGCTGCCAGGTCCAGGGTCACCGGTTTGCCCGGCGCGTAGTCCAGCTCCAGCATGACCGCGCGGTAATCCTGCAACTGCGCGTTGCTCACCAGGTACTGGCGGCCGACACCCTTGACCATCTCGCCGATCTTCACCGGCACCACGCGGCTCTGGGCGATGGAGCGAATGCCCGAGACCCGTGCGTGCAGCGTCGGGCCACCGTCGAAGATGTCGATGTAGTGGTCGGTCTCGAAGCCTTCGCGCATCAGGATGTCGAAGGTGATCTGCGCACGCGGGTGCACTTGGCCCATTGCCTCTTGAGCTTCGTCCGGCAACAGCGGCACGTAGATCGGGTAATGCGGCATCAGCTCGGCGAGGAACGTACGGCTTTTCAGCCCGCACAGGCGCTCGGCGGCAGCGTAGTTGAGGTCGAAGAAGTTGCGGCCGATGGCATCCCAGAACGGCGAATCACCGTTCTCGTCGCTGTAGCCGACAATCTCGGTCACCACCGAGTCGGCAAAGCGCTCGGGGTGGCTGGCGACGAACAACAGGCGGCCACGGGAATTGAGTTCCGACCACGGCGAACCGACCAGCTCCGGCACTACGTAGAAGCTGGTGAGCAGGCTGTTTCCGGTGAGGTCATGGCACTGGGAAAGCACGTGGATCTTGTTGTGGATCTTCAGCTCGCGGGAGGCGTGCACGAAGGTCTCGTTACGAAAACTGTAGAACGGCTCCGAGTAACCGGCCGAGGCGACGATGGCCGAGCAGCCGGCGAGCTTGCCGGTCTCGGTGTCTTCCAGCACGAAGAAATAGCTTTCTTCACCGTTGAAACTCACCTCGGCCGCGAAGGACGCTTCGCTGGCGGCGATCTTGTCGCTCAGGCGTTCCACATCATCCGGCAAGGAGGTGACACCAATCGGGCTGTCCGCAGCCAGACGCTGTACCTCGCCCAGATCAGCCATTTGCGCGGGGCGCATCACCAGCATGGTGTCACTCCTTAACTCTAGAACTCACAGGAAAAAAATACCGAACAGGTCAGGAACACCCCATATCTTCATGTGGGGCATATTCCAGTGTGGGAGGGGCGGTGCGACGATTCGACTTGCCCCCGATAGCGGTGTATCAGTCACCAGATGCATCAACTGACAGATTGCTATCGGGGGCAAGTCGAATCGTCGCACCGCCCCTCCCACATTTTTGACCCAGTCCAGCCGGCAGAAGGTGTCGCTATCAGGCTTGGGTCAGCGTTTTTACCGCACGCTCGAAACGATCCAGGCCTTCGTTGATGTCCGCGTCTTCCACCACCAGGCTCGGCGCAAAACGCACCACGTCGGGGCCGGCTTGCAGGATCATCAGGTTTTCTTTCTCGGCCGCGTTGAACACGTCCTTGGCCTTGCCTTTGAACGCATCGCTCAGTACGCAACCGATCAGCAGGCCCATGCCGCGCACTTCGGTGAAGATGCCGTACTGCTTGCCGATCTGCTCCAGGCGCGCCTTGAACAGGTCGTGCTTGGCGTTGACGCCGGCCAGCACCTCAGGGGTGTTGATCACGTCGATGACCGCTTCGGCCACTGCGCACGCCAGCGGGTTGCCGCCGTAGGTGGTGCCGTGGGTACCGACCACCAGGTGCTTGGCCAGGTCTTCACGGGTGAGCATCGCCGCGATCGGGAAACCGCCGCCCAGGCTCTTGGCGCTGGTGAGGATGTCGGGCACCACGCCGTAGTGCTGGTAGGCAAACAGATGGCCGCTGCGGCCCATGCCGGTCTGCACTTCGTCGAAAACCAGCAGCGCATTGTTGGCGTCGCACAGTTCGCGGGCACCTTGCAGGTAAGCCAGTTCGGCCGGCAGTACGCCGCCTTCGCCCTGGATCGGTTCCAGCACCACGGCGCAGGTCTTGTCCGATACGGCGGCTTTCAGCGCTTCCAGGTCGTTATAAGGGACGTGGGTGATGCCGGTGATTTTAGGCCCGAAACCATCGGAGTACTTCGACTGGCCACCGACGTTGACGGTGAACAGGGTACGGCCGTGGAAGCTGTTCAGCGCGGCAATGATCTCGTACTTCTCGCTGCCGAAACGGTCGAACGCCACGCGACGGGCCAGCTTGAATGCGGCCTCGTTGGCCTCAGCGCCCGAGTTGCAGAAGAACACGCGCTCGGCAAACGTGGCGTCGATCAACTTATGGGCCAGGCGCAGGGCCGGCTCATTGGTGAAGACGTTGGAGACGTGCCACAGCTTGTTGGCCTGCTCGGTCAATGCACCGACCAGCGCCGGATGGGCGTGGCCCAATACGTTGACCGCGATGCCGCCGGCAAAGTCGATCAGCTCGCGACCCGCCTGGTCCCATACGCGCGAACCTGCGCCGCGCACGGGGATGAACGCAGCAGGGGCGTAGTTGGGAACCATGACCTGGTCGAAATCGGCACGTTGCACCGGGGCTTGCTCAACGGACATCGGAGTCTCCTGAAGAGGAACGCCTGCCTGGAACTGGCGGGCGATGCAGGGATTGTAAGGACAGTTTTCAGAGCGGCCTTGCCGCCAAGCGACAACTTCTTATAGCGCCAACCCGCGATTTAGGCGGGTTTACGCCAATGCGACAAATAGCGTCGCAATGGCGCAGTTTAAACCGTGTGCCGGCTCCATGGGCAGTTGATGTTCGCGAATCCGCAGAAGCACACCGCACCAACTATCTACCGCCGTCGATCGCGTGCCGACTGGTCTGCTGAAAAGACACTCACACTGTCAAGGATCGATCCCATGCCTCCCCTCCCCGCACCCGCCAACGGCGAAGTTCGCCACACCATTGTCATGCAGGCCATTCCCCACTGGCTGGGTGAAGCCACGCCAGCCAGGCGCTCCACCCTAGGCGAAGTGTCCGGGAGTTTTCCCGACTGGTACAAAAACGCCTCCGCCACCCAGCACGCCGAACTCAAGCGTCTCAACGGCGAAGCCTGGACCCGGCAGAATCAGGTAGACAAGGCTCTGGCCGGCCTCAAAAGCCCGCAAACCTTCGGCGCCGAACTGCTGCAACCGGCGCTGAAGCGCCAATACAGCGTCGATCTGGATGTGCGCAGCACCTGGCTGCAACTCTATGTGCCATTGACGCTTGCGGGGTTTCGGGTTCAGGCCGGGGCCTCGCGTACGTGGAGCGTTTCACTGCTCAACGCCGCGCTGCACAACTTCGAGCCCGCCGAAGCACAGCCCGATGCCTACGAGCGCAACTCCGGTTTCAGCAGCCAACCCAACGCCGCCGGGCATTTCCAAAGCCTGCCGGCGGTTGACGCACGCATCACCATTGCCCAATTTGCCACCCTCTGCCGTGAATTGGATATCGGCGGGCGCTATCAGCGCTATCTCGAAGATTACCTGGGGCTGGACAACCCTGTGGCCATGGCCGCCCTGCAATACAAGGTCGAGCAGAGCCTGAGCAGCGCGCTCAAACGCTCGCTGTACATGGCACTGCTCAAGGGCGACATCCCGCAAACCGGCTACGACGCGGTCCACAGCCTGATTGATCACGGACAGCACTGCCCGATGTGGGTCGCTCATGAGCTGGTGATCATGTCCAGCCGCCTGACCGGGATCGTACTGTTTTCCCAGGACCTGGATGCAAGCCGCGAGCCGGTGCCGGTGATCGTCTATATCCCTGACGACCCGCAGCACCCCATCAAGCAATACGCCAGCACGCAGGCGTTTATCCAGGCGCTCACCGCACGGTTGCGCGCCTCGGACTTTCAGCACTTCTTCAGCCGCTTTGTCGACCATGCCGACCTGGGGCGTTTTTTCGCCGACCTCACGGGCCGCCTGAGCCAAGTGACCTGGCACTCGCATACACCGGGCGATCCGCTGCCCAGTTGGCGCGGCAGCGAGGTGGAGCGAGCAAACCTGCAGTTTCGTGGCATTCCCATCAAGCAGCCGCTGTTCCATTACCTGCATCAGATGAAGTTGAGCAAACTGCTGAACGACGCGCGCAGCCAGGCAGTGAGCACCGCCAGCGCCAACCAGAAAGCGCGCTGGGAGCGCTGGGACCTGGTGCAAAAAATCGCCTCGGCACTGCTGCAAGTCGTCGCCCTGATTGCCACCCCCTTTGTGCCGCCACTGGGCATGCTCATGCTCGGCTACACCGCCTACCAATTGCTGGACGAAGCCTTCGAAGGGGTTATCGACTGGGCTGAAGGCCAGGTGCAGGAAGCCTTCGGACATGCGATGGGGTTTATCGAGCAACTGGTGCAATTGGGCCTGTTTGCCACAGGCATCCCCATCGCCCAGGGCATTCTGCGCAAAGTGCTGCCGAGTGAGTGCCTGGGGTTTCTGGATGGCCTCACACCCGTGACCAGACCCGATGGCGGCGAACGCCTGTGGAAGCCCGATCTTGAGCCTTATCGTCTCAAACAGAGCCCGCCCAGCGGCGTACGTCCTGATGAGAAAGGCGTGTACCGCTTCAACGGCAAAAACCTGCTGCAGGTGGGCGACGACTATTACACCGTCCGGCAAGACCCCATCAGCCAGCGCTATTTTGTGCAGCACCCCAGCCGTGCGTCGGCCTACCAGCCGCAGGTGATCAGCAACGGCCAGGGCGCCTGGATTACCGAGTTGGACCGCCCGCTGAGCTGGGACAGCGCCACACTGATGCGGCGTCTCGGCTACCCGGCCGAAGGCCTGGATGACGCGCGCTTGCAGCAGGCGCGCAGCGTCAGCGGTACCCACGACAACGCGCTGCGCCAGATGCACCACACCGGGCAAACGCCGCCGCCGCTGCTGGCCGATACCCTCAAGCGCTTCAAGATCGATCTAGCGCTGCAAGACTTCATCACGCAACTCAACAGCGATGACCCGCTCATCTATGGCCAGGCGGACGTTCAGACACAGTTGCAGATACTCACCAGCTACGGCCTGTGGCCCGCCTCCAAGACCTTGCGGTTCCTGGATACCCAAGGGAAAACCCAATGGGAGTTTCTTGGCCGGCCCGACGCTAGCGTGGTACAGATCCATGAAAGCCAATTGGAAAATGGTGATCTGCTACGCGTGCTGGTGGAGAGTTTGGATGAAGCCGAGCGCAAAGCACTGCTTGAAGAACCCGCCGACCAGCCCGCCTCCCATGCGTCTATTCGCGCCGCGGCCCTGCGCAAAAAGATCGCCCGCCTTGCCCACGAAAAACGCTTCTCGCTGTTCGATTCCCGCTACCGCAGCGAAGAACATAGCCCGGGGGCAGCGCTGCAAAAAATCATCGACGCCGCCCCCGAGCCCGGCCTGCCCGTCAGCGTCGCCCATGAACTGCTGGCCAATGCCACCGGCGACGAGTTGCAAGCCATCGACCAAGGCAAGGTGCCGACGCATATAGCCGAGCAAGCCGCAGCCGCCCAACTGGATGTGCGCACCACCCGTGCTTACGAAGGGCTCTACCTGGACGCCGTCGACAACCCCGACACTCACCTGCTCGCGCTGCTGTCCCTGGAGCGCCTGCCCGGATGGTCGACGCGCATGCGCCTGGAAGTCCGGCAGTACCGTAGCGACGGCCCGTTGCTGGAGGCTATCGGCGCCGAAGACGCGCCGCTCAAGCGAATCGTCATCCATACCGAATCGGGCCGCTATACGCCTGTCGATGAAAAGGGCCCGGTGTTTGGCGACACCGATTTCTTCACCGCCATCCTCCAGGCGATCCCCGATAGCCAGCGCGACGCCCTGAACATCCACATCGGCCAGGGCGAGCGCCTGCGCCAGGCGATTGGCGAGCACGTGCTCGATCGCGAGCGGCTGCGCACCTTGCTCAGCGCAGACACTTACCGCAAACCGACGTTCGACCCCACAGTCATGCGCCTGCGTGGCGGCATGGACGGTTATCAGGCAGCAGGGCCGTCACAGCCACCAGCCGCCGAGCCGCAGCCCACGCTTGAGCAGCGCGCCCAGCACTTGCTGCCCAGCCTCCCTGCGGAACAGATCGCCGACCTGGTTCAGACCCTGGAAAGCCGTCCCGGCGGCGCCTTGGCGACCCTGATAACCCTGCAGGTCGAATACAACAAACTGGACACCGACCTCGCCGTCTGGGAACACATGACGCCCACCTTCCACCCCATCACTGAAGCACCACTGACGCCCCGGGAATACCAGTACGTGCGACGCAACCGTGCCCTGTGGGCCCAGGAGGTCAGGCGCGGCTGGCGCCAGGAAACCGCGATTGATCACTACCATGACCAACTGCTCCTCAATGGCCACAAGCTGCAACTGACGATCCCGATCTACGGCGAACTGCCCAGGCTCACGGCACGCTTCGAGCACATCAGCCTGCTGGAGCTCAAGGGTCAGCACACCGCACTGCAGATCAATGACTTCGTGCAGTTGTTCCCACGCCTGCGTCACCTGAACGTCAGCCAGTTTTACCTGGGTGGCCTTGCGCCAAGCATCGCGCAACTGCCCAGCCTCGACGCGCTGATATTGAGCGACTGCAACATTACCCTGACCGAAGAAACTCGGGTGGCCCTTGGCAGCATGACTCGCCTGAAGACCCTGGACCTGTATAACAACCCTCTGGGCCTGACGCCCAGCGTTACCCACATGGCCCACCTGCAACACTTGGACCTGAGCTACACCGGCATCCGTGATTTGCCGCCAGGCCTGCTGAACCGTCCACAGTTGGAACTGGCGGTTTTGTCCAATAACCAGATCCGCGAACTGCCTCCGGCGCTGTTCGAGTTGCCGGTAGAAACCAGCCGCAAGTTCGACCTCTCCAGCAACCCGCTGTCGGGACCCACGCTGGAGCGGGTCAAGGGGTACTACCAAAGAACCGGTGGCCGCTGGGACATTGACGCGCCCGGCACCGAAATCCAAAGCGCCAGACGCCTTTACCCAACGCTGTCGGACAATGACATCAATCAGCTCATCTTCGATTTCCCGGGCAACCTGGACGCAGGCCGCGCAGCGCTGGCGCAGCTTGAAATCGACTACCCGCAGATTCGCCAAACGCTGGCACCTTGGGCCGACGACGAGCAAGTGTCCGCCCAGGAGCGCACCTATCGCTCACTGTTCGTGGACACGCTCGAAGCCGGCTGGCGTCGGGAAACCGAGCAGGACACACACGCCCCAGGGCGTCTCCCGCGCTTCACACTCAACCTGCCCTACCCCATCAGCGGCGATATTCCCGCCCTGAGCACGCCCTTCCCCCATGTCTCATCACTGAGCCTGTCCGGCAATGCATCCACCCTGCAGCCCAACGCGTTTCTGCGCAGCTTTCCACAGTTGGAGCGCCTGTCCATCGAGCGCTATACCCTGATGCATTTGCCCAGGACCCTGCCGCAACTGGAGCGGCTGACCCATCTGCGCCTGGATCGCTGCGCCATTGAACTGAACCCCGCCAGCGCCCAGGTGCTTTCCAGCATGACCCACCTCCAACACCTGGACCTGGCCAATAACCGCCTGGTCTGGCTACCGGACTTCAATCGCCTGACAGCCCTGACCAGCCTGTCACTGAGCAACACCGGCCTGCGGGAAATTCCACCGGCGCTGCTGGCGGGCAACATCGCCCGGACACGGGTAGACCTGAGTCACAACGCCATCGAGCAGATTCCCGATCAAGGCTTCCTACTGCCCGCCACCCTCAGCGCAGCCTTTGACCTGTCGGATAATCCGTTGTCACGGCACACCCTCGCCCGCATCAAAACCTACTGCCAGGCCACTGGCGAGCACTGGAACGCGCCGGCCCCCCAACCCCAACTGCAACAGCTACAAGCACTGTACCCAAGCCTCAACAACCGCGAGGTCAGCCGTGTGTACTTCCAGTTACCAGGCGACCTGGACGCTGTAGACCTGCACATCACGCGCCTGGATGGCGAGTATCAGGACCTGCAGGCACACCTCCAAGCCTGGGCTATGGAGGTCCCCTCCAGAGACCCACTGCTCGACACCGTGCTGGACGAGGGCGCGCGGGCCGAAGAACAAATCCGTCGCCTGGGCTTCAAGGATTTGCTCGAACGCTGCTGGCGCCGGGAGGGCGAGTTGGACGACTCCAACGGTTTCACCCGCCACAGCCATAAACTGGTGTTCCACGGCCAGTTATTGGGGGACATGCCGATGCTGAGTGCGCAGTTCGATCACGTGAGCCTGCTGGAGATCATCGGAGACGGTACCAACCAGCAAGTGGACGGTCTGCTGCGCTGCTTCCCCAACCTTGTCAGCCTGACCCTCGAACGCCACACACTGCTGGATATCCCCGCCTCGGTGTTCGGCCTCCGACGCCTGCGCTATCTGAAGCTGGCGGAAAACCATATCCGTCTGACCCGCGAGAGCAAAGAGCAGCTCTCACGCCTTATCCACCTGGAATACCTGGACCTGAGTGACAACCCGCTGATATTTATTCCCGACATCCGCAACCTTGGACGGCTAGTGTCGATCTACCTGCACAACTGCGGGCTGACACACGTGCCGGAAGGCGTCTTTGCCCTGGGCCGCCTGCGGGTGCTGGACTTGAGTGACAACGAAATCGTCGACGTGCCCAGCGACCTGTTGGAAATGCCGTTGCCACTCAACGATGACTCCGACCTCAGCGGCAACCCACTGTCCGATCAGAGCATCGAGCTGCTGCGCGACTATTACCGCCAGACAGGCTACGAACTGGGCGTGGAAGAGGCGATGTTCGACGAGTTCGGCGTGGCGCTGATGGCCCCGGGAACCCCGAGACCCATGGAGGAATAAGCGAGGATGCTCAGCCGCGCTCGGACGGCACTGACGACAACTCGAACGGGCTGCTGCTGCGCCGCTGGTTGCGATCTTCACGTGGGGTGGCGCCAAAGAAGTTGCGGTAGGCGCTGGAGAAATGCGGCCCCGACGAGAAGCCGCAGGACAGGCCGATCTGGATGATCGATTTGCTGGTTTGCATCAACATCTGGCGCGCCTTGTTCAGGCGCAGTTCCAGGTAGTACTGGCTGGGAACGCGATTGAGGTATTGCTTGAAGATCCGTTCCAGTTGTCGTCGCGACACGCACACGTGCTGGGCGATCTCGTCGGTGGTAAGCGGTTCTTCGATGTTGGCTTCCATCAGCAACACCGCCTGGGTCAGCTTCGGATGGCTGGAGCCCAGGCGATTTTGCAAGGGAATGCGCTGGCGCTCGCCGCCTTCGCGGATGCGCTCCACCACCAGTTCTTCCGACACCGCGCCCGCCAGCTCGGCGCCGTGGTCGCGGGCCAGCACCGCCAGCAACAGGTCGAGTACCGACATGCCACCGCAGGCGCTCAAACGGTCACGGTCCCAGTCGAACAGGTGGCTGGTGGCAATGACCTTAGGGAAGCGCTCGGCAAAATCGTCCTGCCAGCGCCAGTGCACAGCGGCGCGGTAGCCATCCAGCAGACCCAACTGAGCCAGCGGGTACACACCCGCTGACAAGCCGCCGATCACACAACCAGCACGCACCAACTGCTTGAGCGCAGTGCTGAGCTGGGAGGCAATAGCCGTGGGCGGTTCGTCAGCCAACAGGAACAGCTTCTGGAAACCTTCCAGCTTGCCGGCCCACGGCTCACCCGGCAATTGCCAGGCCCCTTCGGTCGCCGGTTCTGCGAGCAGAAACGACAACTCGTAGACCACATCCGGATGCACCCGCTGAGCAACGCGCAAGGCCTCCTCAGCCAGCGCAAGCGTGAGTGCTTTTGTGCTGGGCCAAATCAGGAAACCAATTTTATGGGCGGTCATGGAGTGCTATCCGAAGCGAGTAACAGTAATGAAGACAGAGGCCAATGCTAGCCCGTAAACCAACACAAAGCTCAAAAACGATAAAGACCTGCTTTCCTGTAGGAGCGAGCTTGCTCGCGAAAAACCTGAGAACACCACGGGGCATCAGGCTTCCCGCGTTATCGTTGACGATCTTCGCGAGCAAGCTCGCTCCTACAGGGGGAAAGCAGCGGCCTTGATTATTTCAAGCTGCCGGACAGGAACTGCTGCAACCGCTCGGACTGCGGGTTGACCAGCACTTCCCGCGGGTTGCCACGCTCTTCGACGATGCCTTTATGCAAGAACACCAGCTGGTTGGACACTTCACGGGCAAAGCCCATTTCGTGGGTCACCACCACCATGGTGCGGCCTTCCTGGGCCAGGTCCTGCATGACCTTGAGCACTTCGCCGACCAACTCTGGGTCCAGCGCCGAGGTGGGTTCGTCGAACAGCATCACCTCAGGCTCCATCGCCAGGGCACGGGCGATCGCCACGCGCTGCTGCTCGCCCCCGGACATGTGGCCGGGGAACGCATCCTTGCGATGGCCCACGCCGACCTTGGCCAAATAGTGCTCGGCCTTTTCACGGGCCTCTTTCTTCGACACGCCCAGCACATGCACCGGGGCTTCCATCACGTTTTCAATCGCGGTCATGTGCGACCACAGGTTGAAATGCTGGAACACCATCGACAGGCGCGAGCGCATGCGTTGCAGTTGCTTAGGGTCGGCGGCCTTCATGGCGCCGTCCTTGTTGGCCACCAGTTTCAGCTCTTCGTTATTGAGCAGGATCTTGCCGGCGTGGGGTTGCTCCAGCAGGTTGATGCAGCGCAAAAAGGTACTTTTGCCCGAACCACTGGAACCGATGATGCTGATCACATCACCGGCCGCGGCGGCCAGGGACACGCCTTTGAGCACTTCATGACTGCCATAGCGTTTATGCAGGTCTTGGACTTCAAGTTTGTACATGCGGTCGGTTCTCACAAAAACAGGTGGTCAGTCGTTGAGCAAGCGCCCGTGACGCAGCGCTTCGCGCCCCGCCACCTTGGCCAGCCAGAAACCCGCTTGGGCATAACGTAGCCGTTCAACGGCAAACAACACCCCCGAGGTGCCTGCGCAGATAATGCTCACGCGGTCTTCCAGGGGGTCAATCACTTCAAAAATCGGCTCGCCCTTCTCGATCCAGTCGCCGGCTTTACGCAGGTAACTGATCACCCCGGCGTGGGGCGCGAACAGCAATTCGGTGCCTTCGAAGGGCACGCCTTCGCACGGTTCGTGTTGCGGCGCCGGCCATTCGCCCTTGATCAGGCCTTGCTCGGCGAGAAACGCGAGGATGCCTTCGGCGTGGAAGATCGCTTCGTCACGACCGGTGTCCGCTTGACCGCCCAACTCCAAGGTAGTCGCCAGGCAGGCCAGCGGGATCTGCGCGTCAGGGAAGGCGCGGGACAGACGCAGCCACGGCAACGAGCAGGCCTCATCAAACGAGCTGCCGCCGGAATCTTCCGCGAGCAGACCGACTTTCACATTCAAGTGCGCCGACAGCGAACGCCACTGCGGCCAGTGCTGGGGCAGCGCGTACATGTGCAGTGCGGCTTCGGCGTCGCAGTGCAGGTCGAGGACGATATCGGCGCTGCACGCATGGCTCAGCAGGATGCGTTGCATGCCTTGCAATTGGCTGCTCGGCTCGGGCAATGCGTTGAGCGCATCGGCCATCGCTTGGCGAATCATGCGCACGTTGGCGTGAGCATCATCCCCCAGCTTGCCTGTGAGCAACTCGGCCACCGGCTCGCTCAACTCAACGAAATCGCGGTTGAAATTCTTGCCGCTGCCCACTTCGAAACGGCCCTGGTGGCTGCCTTGCAGCAACTGGCCCAGGCCCATCGGGTTGGCCACCGGCACCAGCTCGATCACGCCGTTGAGGGCACCTTGCGCTTCAAGTTCGGCGAGGCGTTTTTTCAGCTCCCACGCGGCGCGCATGCCGGGCAATTCATCGGCGTGCAGGCTGGCCTGGATATAGGCCTTGCGCTCGCCACTGCCGAAACGGAACACGCTCAGTTGGCGCTCGCAGCCCAGGTGGCCCCAGGGCAACAGGTGATCGATACGTTCCATATCAGTGCTTCCGTGGAGCCAGGTAGCTCAGCCAGCGGCGCTCGGCCAACTTGAACAGGCGCACCAGGATAAAGGTCAGGCACAGGTAGAACACGCCGGCGGTGATGTAGGCTTCGAACGGCAGGTAAAACTGCGCGTTGACCGTGCGCGCGGCACCGGTGATGTCGATCAGGGTGACGATGGACGCGAGACTGGTGGTCTGCAGCATCATGATCACTTCGTTGCTGTACTGCGGTAGCGCGCGGCGCAGGGCCGACGGCAGCAGGATGCGGCGGTACAGCTTGTAGCGCGACATGCCCATGGCCTTGGCCGCTTCGATCTCGCCATTGGGGGTGGCCTTGAGGCTACCGGCAATGATCTCGGCGGTGTAGGCGCTGGTGTTGATCGCAAAGGCCAGGCACGCGCAGAAGGTCGCACTGGACAGCAGTGGCCACAGGAAGCTCTCGCGCACCGCTTCGAACTGCGCCAGGCCGTAGTAGATCAGGAACAGCTGCACCAGCATCGGCGTGCCGCGGATCACGTAGGTGTAGAGCCAGGCAACGCCGTTGACGACCGGTTGCTTGGACACACGCATCAAGCCCAGGGGCAAGGCGGCGAGCAGGCCGAAGAACAGCGAGATGGCGAGCAGTTTCAGGGTGGTCAGCAGGCCGCCAAGGTACAGCGGCATGGCCTCCCAGATGACGTTGTAGTCGAAGATCATAGATCAGCCGCCCTTACGCCTACCGAGTAGCGCTTCTCAAGATGACGCAGGGCCAGCAACGACACGCTGGTGATCACCAGGTACATCGCCGCCACTGCGAGGAAGAAGGTAAAAGGCTCGCGGGTGGCATCAGCCGCCTGCTTGGCCTTGAACATCATGTCTTGCAGGCCCACCACCGAGATCAGCGCGGTGGCCTTGGTGAGTACCAGCCAGTTGTTGGTAAACCCGGGGATCGCCAGCCGGATCATCTGCGGCACCATCACCCGGAAAAACACCTGGAAGCTGCTCATGCCATACGCCAGGCCGGCTTCGGCCTGGCCCTTGGGGATGGCCATGAAGGCGCCACGGAAGGTTTCCGAGAGGTAGGCGCCAAAGATGAAACCCAGGGTGCCGATACCGGCGGCCAAGGGGTTCAAGTCGATATAGTCGTCATAGCCGAGCATCGGCGCGACGCGGTTAAGCAGGTCCTGACCACCGTAGAAAATCAGCAGGATCAGCACCAGGTCGGGGATCCCGCGGATCACCGTGGAGTACAAGTCACCCAGCCAGGCCAACCAGCGCACCGGCGACAGGCGTAACGCGACCCCGATCAGACCCAGAACAATGGCCAAGGCCATGGACGACAAGGCGAGCTGAAGCGTCAACCATGCGCCATCGAGGATGACGGCCCCGTAGCCTTTCAACATGATTCAGGTCCTCGAAAAGGGGGATGAAAAAATGGCGCAAACCGCAGGAATTCTGTTGCTTGCGCCATTTCGGACAGATCGCTGCGACGATTTACTTGGCGTCAGCGCCGTAAATATCGAAGTCGAAGTACTTGTCCTGGATTTTCTTGTATTCGCCGTTGGCACGGATCGCGGCAATGGCTGCGTTGATGCGGTCGAGGTTTTCCTTGTCGCCTTTGCGTACGGCGATGCCGATGCCGTCACCGAAGTACTTGGCGTCGGTGAACTGTGGGCCCACGAACGCGTAGCCTTTACCGGCTGGCGTCTTCAGGAAGCCGTCTTGCAGCAGGGTGGCGTCGGCCACGGTGCCGTCGAGGCGACCGGCTTCCACGTCCAGGTAGATTTCGTTCTGCGAGCTGTAAGGCACAACAGTGGCGCCTTTAGGAGCCAAGACTTCCTTGGCGAAACGATCGTGGATCGAACCGCGTTGCACACCGATCTTCTTGCCCTTCAATTCATCCAGGCTGTCGCTGACGGTGGTGCCTTCCTTCATCACCAGTTGCGCTGGGCTGAGGTAGTAACGGTTGGTGAAGTCCACGGACTTCTTGCGGTCTTCCGTGATGGACATGGACGACAGGATCGCGTCGATCTTGCGCACTTTGAGCGCCGGGATCAGGCCATCGAACTCTTGCTCGACCCAGGTGCACTTGACCTTCATCTCTTCGCACAGGGCGTTGCCGATGTCGTAGTCAAAACCGACGATGCTGCCATCCGGTGCCTTGGAGGCAAACGGAGGGTAGGCCGCTTCGATACCAATTTTCAGGGGCTTGCCTTCAGCGAAAGCCTGCATGGACAGCACGGACAGCGCCAGGGCGCCCAACAGCACGAGTTTCTTCATCTTGGGACTCCATCGGTATAGGGCAAAACAGCAGTATGAGCCATGGCCCACGATGCGACTGAGTGAAACCGAATAGCGGTGCTGCGTCCTACACCAATTCAACAGTGGAGACGACGAGCGAGTGATCGGCATTCTAACGACAGGCCGGAAGCCGATATTTCCTCAATGCGACAACAATTTACAGAAGCACTGAGAAAGCGGTTCCAGCACATTGACAGCCTCTGGATTTTATGCAGAGACAAAAGATATTAAACCTGTTGATGCTGCAAATTGCGGGCCTATTATTCGCAAACCCTTCTAGCACGGCAAGTGTGGCGTTTAATCTTATGGCTCGGGGTGTCTAAGGCGCGGTTTTTCGGGGCATAAGCGTAGCCCTTTGCCTCAGGTTTGGGCGATGGGTTACACATTTGTGCCACTCGGTAACATTCAGAAACTTCCTACGCGAAAAACCGATATTTATTTGCCTGATGATCATGCGGGCCTGTCAGACCCTCCCCCCTACCCACCTTGGATTGCAATCCAAATGTAGGAAAGGCGGTGATTTTGAGAAATCATAAAAAAGCCCCACTCGGCATACACCGAATGGGGCTCTTTCCCACCTACCCCGCCTTACGCGACATTCATGGTCTTGTGTGTCTCAATCAAATGCGCCACTACACCTGGGTCCGCCAGGGTGGAAATATCGCCCAGCCCGTCGTACTCGGCCGTGGCAATCTTGCGCAGGATACGCCGCATGATTTTCCCCGAGCGCGTCTTCGGCAAGCCCGGTGCCCACTGGATGACGTCCGGCGAGGCAATCGGCCCGATTTCCTTGCGCACCCAGTTCTTCAGCTCCAGGCGCAGGGCTTCGGTGGGTTCTTCGCCATTCTTCAGGGTCACGTACACATAGATGCCCTGGCCCTTGATGTCGTGCGGCACACCCACCACCGCCGCTTCGGCGACTTTAGGGTGGGCAACCATGGCGCTTTCGATCTCGGCGGTGCCCATGCGGTGGCCGGATACGTTCAACACGTCATCCACACGGCCGGTGATCCACCAGTAGCCATCTTCATCGCGACGGGCGCCGTCACCGGTGAAGTACATGCCACGGAAGGTCTTGAAGTACGTGTCGACAAAACGGTCATGGTCGCCGTACAGGGTACGGGCCTGGCCTGGCCACGAGTCGAGAATCACCAGGTTGCCTTCGGCGGCGCCTTCGATGATGTTGCCCAGGTTGTCCACCAGCGCCGGCACCACGCCGAAGAACGGCCGTGCGGCAGAACCCGGCTTGAGTGCATGGGCACCCGGCAGCGGGCTCATCAGGGTGGCGCCGGTTTCGGTCTGCCACCAGGTGTCGACGATCGGGCAACGGGATTGGCCGACATTCTTGTAGTACCAGTCCCACGCTTCCGGGTTGATCGGCTCACCCACCGAGCCCAACAGGCGCAGGCTGCTGCCATCGACGCCTTCGCAGGCAGCGGTGCCGGACGCCATCATCGCGCGGATCGCGGTCGGGGCGGTGTAGAGGATATTGACCTTGTGCTTGTCGACGATCTTGCCCACCCGGGTAATGTCCGGGTAGTTCGGCACACCTTCGAACAGCAAGGTGGTCGCGCCATTGGCCAGCGGGCCGTAGACAATATACGTGTGGCCGGTGACCCAGCCGACGTCGGCGGTGCACCAGTAGATTTCGCCCGGGCGGTAGTCGAATACGCGCTCGTGGGTCAGGGCCGCGTACAACAGGTAGCCGCCGGTGGTGTGCTGCACGCCTTTCGGCTTGCCGGTGGAACCTGAGGTGTAGAGGATGAATAGCGCTTCTTCGGCGCCCATCTCTTTGGGCGCACACACGGTGCCCGCCACTTTCATCAGGTCTTCGTACCAGATGTCGCGATGCTGGTTCCACTTGATCGAACCATTGGTGCGCTTGCACACGATGACCTTCTGGATGCTGCTGGTTTCCGGGTTGGTCAGCGCGTCGTCGACGTTGGCCTTCAGCGGAATCTTCTTACCGGCGCGAATGCCTTCATCGGCCGTGATCACCACCTTCGACTTACAGTCGATGATGCGACCGGCCAGGGCCTCCGGCGAGAAACCACCAAACACCACGGAATGGATCGCACCGATGCGGGTACACGCCAGCATGGCGACCACGGCTTCGGGAATCATCGGCATATAGATGGTTACCACGTCGCCGCGGTGTACATCCTGGCCACGCAGGGCGTTGGCGAACTTGCAGACTTCTTCGTGCAGCTCGCGGTAGGTGATGGTACGGCTCTCGGCCGGGTCATCGCCCTCCCAGATGATCGCCGCCTGGTCGCCGCGCTCGGCGAGGTGACGGTCCAGGCAGTTGTAGGAAACGTTCAGGGTGCCATCGGCGAACCACTTGATGTCGACATGGTGATCGTCGAAAGAGGTCTGCTTCACTGCGGTGAAAGGCTTGACCCAGTCAAGGCGCTTGGCTTGCTCGCGCCAGAAACCGTCGGGGTTGACCACCGACTGCTGGTACATGGCCTTGTAGGTTGCCTCGTCGGTCAGCGTGTTGGCTGCTACTTCGGGGCGAACGGGGTACAGGGAAGCCGCACTCATCTTTCTTACCTCGGTGACATAGTTGTTGTTGTATGACCCAGTTGTATCCGGGGTGGGCCTATAGAACCATTCGACGATGGTAGTAACAAGACCCTACAAAATGCCCTGCTATCCCCGTTTACCGCTCTGGCCCGCAGCCTGAGGGGCTTTGCGGGTGGGTGAAAAAACCTTTATCACGGGATTGTTACAAAAACCGCCAATAGTCTTTATCAAAAGCACGGGTATATGAATATAACCCGCAGGCCTAGAATCACTTCCGCCAACCAAGGCATTGTGATTAACACAACAGTGATTAACAACGTAACAGCCCCCACGAAGGCACGTTAATCCGAACTAACCAATCCTAAGTTACACACGTGGCCTCACAAGGGCCCCGTGACCCCTTTCGCCCTGAAGAAGGTAAGTAAAGAAATGAAAGCTCTCGTAGTTATGGCCCTCAGCAGCTTGTGCGCCACCGCCGCCCTGGCCGACGAGGCCCCGACCGAGCTGGCCGGCCAGAACGCCCCGATTGTCGAGGACTACACCTATAGCACCAAGCTGGACGTGGCCAAAGTATTGTCCATGAGCACAATCCCGGAAGTCTGCGAAGTTGTGCCGGTAAAGATGGAATATGAAGACTCCCAGGGTCAGCGCCATATCCTTAATTACCATGTCATGGGTAATGGTTGCTCTAACGGATAACAACTTCGTTAGTTGGAACAGACCCGGATCTTATTCGCCGCAAGAAATCGTTCTTGCGGCAAAGAACCGGTCCTCCCTTCCCGCCCTCAAAAAGCCCTCCCCTCTTCCCCACAATAAATAGCCCACCGCCCGTCAAAAATTTCCTACCCCATCAACCCCCCGCAAACCCTCACTCTGGCTCAAATAGCCGCCTTTTTGTCTCTGATCCGAGACCATCCGCCGCAACACAAAGCCGAATTTTTCCCTATAATGCGCGGGTAAATCGGGCCTGCAATATCCCTTTACACAGGGACGAAGAGCCAGATCTTGAGCCTGCGCTGGAGTATGCATCCACCGCTCCGCCCCTCAAGCCTCATGCAGTACCCGTTACCCAATTCCGTTTATTTGCCTGCGCGAGCTGTTGCAACAAACGATTCCTTAAGATCCACCGCGGCCCGAGGGCCGTGTGAACACCCAACCATCCGGTTTCACACGGGCACCTTTGAGCCCTCACGCAGGAGACGACACGTCATGCTGAGCTGGGACGAATTCGACAAAGAAGAAGACGGTGAAGTAGCCACCAAAGGCGCCAACGCCGGCCACGCCACCGAAGCCAACATGGACCGCCTCGACGGTGCCGGTGCCGCTGCCGCCATCGAAGCACGCGCCGTCACCGCCAGTGACTCCGCCGCCATCGTGCGCGCCAAGGCCGCCCTGGACAAACTCGACGTCGCCG